>JAYVWK010000383.1:0-10226 GCA_043786185.1 Burkholderiales bacterium | reverse complement strand
CCTGAAGGCGGACGCGTGGTCGACACCGCCGGCGACGGCGTGTTCATGTGCTTCGATCAGGTCACCGCGGCGGTGCGCGCGATGGTGGCGCTCAAGCGCGCGATCCTGCGCGACAACGATGCACGCAATGCCGCGCATCGTCTCAACGTGCGCATCGGCGTGCACGCCGGCGCGGTGCTCAGCGACGGCACGCTGGTATCGGGCGAAGTGGTGAATTTGTGCAACCGCGTGGCCAGTTCCGCCGATCGCGATGAGCTGCGCCTGACGCCGGCGGCGCACGCCGATCTGGGCGACGCCGCGCTGCGCCGGCGCTGCCAGCCGGTGCGCGGCGTCGAACTCAAGGGCGTCGCGGCACCTCAGGACCTGTTCACGCTGGAGTGGCTCGACCCCGCGCGCTTTCCGACCTTGGTCGGTTTCGAAGACGGCAGCGTGCAGCGCCTGCCGGCGCGCGACGTGATCCGCTTCGGGCGCCTGCGCGAAGAAAACGGCGTCGCCGCCAACGACATCGTCATCACGCTGGAAGACCCGGAACTGCTGATCCGCGTCAGTCGCTGGCATTTCGAACTGCATCGCAAGGCGGACGGCTACATGCTGCGCTCGATCAGCGCTGGCGGCACCACCGCACTCAACGGGCGCACGCTGGTGCAAGGCGAGATGGTGCCAATGCGGCCGGGCGCGCAAGTGTGCCTCTCCGGCACGCTGACGCTCACGTTCGTGTCGGAGGATTTTTCGCAGGAAACCACGCACCTGCCGGGCTGACGCGCGGCACGCGCTGCGCCCAGTCCGGCTGTACGAAGGTGCGCCGGCGGCAGACCGGAGCGCCGCTACTTGAGCGGCTTCTTGTTGCCCGAGGGAACCTTCACGCGGGCCACGTTCAGCGTCATCGAGACAACCGTGTAATAGCCACACGCGCCGATCAGGTCCATCACCCCCTCTTCGCCGAACGCCGCGACCGCACGCTGGTACACCGCATCGCCAACCTTTTTCTTGTGATGCAGCTGGGTGCAGAAATCGTACACAGCGGCCTCGTCCTCCTGCATGCCGGCCGGGCGCTTGTTGCGGGCGAGCGCGGCGGCGATGCGCGCGTCGAGCCCCGCCGCCAGCGCGAATTTCAGATGCGCGAACCACTCGTACTGCGAGGTCCAATAACGCGCGGTGACGAGGATCGCCAGTTCGTTCAGGCGCGGGTCGAGCGAGGAATTGAAGCGGATGTACTCGCCGACCTTCTGCAGCCGGTCGCCCAGATCGGGGCTGCGCAGCCAGGCATTGAATGGGCCGCCGCTGAGAAACCGGTTCATCGCCTCGGGGCCTGCATCGCCACCACCGCGCGGCCCGGCCAGCACCGCTTTCATCAATTTCGCCTGCGCCTTGTTCATCTGCGCGGGCTCGATGATCGGAAAACGCTTGGCGGTTTTGGTGATGGTCTTCTTGGTCATGTGGGGCTACTCCTTTGCGGATTGGTTGATTGAGGACATGGCAGTCCTCCCACAGGTACAAGCTCAGGGTCAAATGAATCGTGTGCTCGGCTTCATCCCGAGGTAGTACTGACCTGCTGTTTGCAGATGCATCGGGTTGGCCTGCACCTGCTGGGTCACCGCATGCATGTCGCGCAGGCGACGCTCGAACGGATTGCATTCGAAGATCGCGGTGGCGCCTGCATCGGCATAGGCATCCTCGACCACCTTGGCCGCCTCGTGGATCGCATAGGTCGCGGCTAAGCGCATGGTCACGCGATGCTCGAAGGCATGCTTGCCGCTTGCCACGCAGCCGTTCCACGATTCGCCGACGCTTTGCTTGAGCCAGGCGTGCATTGCCGCCAGCCGTGCCGTGGAAATCGCCACCCGGTTCTGGATGATCGGGTTGTCGCGCAGCATCACGCCGGCGCCCGAGGGCGTCTTCTCGTTTGCCAGGGCCACGAAGGAATCGAGCATCGCGCGCGCCAGGCCCTGGGCCACCGCCGCGAAGCCGGCCTGGTACATGGCCGTGGGCGAGAAGCGATACAGCGGTCCGGCTTCGCGCCGCTCGGTTTCGACGTCAGGCCCCGCATCTTGCGGGCGCTGCAGGTCGCGCCCCACCCCGCGCGGCACCACGCAATGCCCGGCCGGCACGAAAAGATCGGTCACCGCATAAGTGTCGCTGCCGGTGCCGCGCAGGCCGATCACGTTCCACTTGCCATCGACAATGGTGACGCTTGCGCGCGGAAACAGCGCCGTGCGTTCAGCCGCCGTGCCGTCGGCCTTTCTGATCGGCACAGCGTCGGCGTCATGCACCTGGCAATGCCCGCCCAGCCAGGTCGCATGCCGACTGCCGCTGCCGAAGCCCCAGGTGCCGCTCACGCGCCAGCCACCATCAACGGCGACAGCGCGACACGACCCCTGCGGAAAACCCCAGGCCAGCACCGCACGCGGATTGCCGAACAACTCGGCCGCCGCGCCCGGCTCCATGTAGGCTGCCGACATCGAACAGGCGCAACTCTGCGCCACCGACCAGGCTACGCTGGCGTCCCCCTCGGCAAGGGCCAAGATCACCTGGAAAAAAGTCGGCAGATCGAGCTCCGCGCCGCCCTGCGAGCGCGGCAGCAGCATGCGGAACATCTGCGCTTGATGCAGAGCGTCGAGCACTTCGGGGGGTACACATTTGTCGGCATCGATGCGCGGCCCGGCGGCGTCGAGCAGCGGTGTGAGCGCGCGTGCTTGCCTGATCCAGTCCTGATCGATCGCAACAGCTCCGGTGTGCAGGTCTTTGGGGTTCAAATGCGTTCCTTCGGCAGCCGACGGACGCCGGCTGGAATCGGAAATCGGAGTGCAATGATACAAGGCCGGGCCATCAATCGTGGTGCGCAGCCACGGCGACGAAATTCGCCGATCGACCGGGTATCATCGCCCGCTTTCCAAGGAGCTCGTGATGAGTTCAAGCCTGCCGCCGATTCGCCGGATCGTCACCGAGGACGATGCCCAGGGTCGCTCGCGCATTGTCCTCGATGCACCCGCGACCGCGACCCGCACCGTACCCGAGCGCCCCAACTAGCGCGCGGTGAACGTGTGGCGCACCGAGGCCGCGCCGGCACCGATCGATGCGCCCGACAGCGTCGCCGATCACACCGGCATCCTGCCGCCAAAAAATGGCGGCTCGATCCTGCGCGTCATCGATTACCCGCCTGAAGCGGCGGATTCGGCCGAACGCCAGCGCCAGATCGGCGCCGATCACGACAAGCGTGCCGGCGCGCATCTGCTTTGTGCTGCTTGACGGCTCACGCGATTAGGCGCGCAGCAGCAGCCTGGACAGCGCATCGAAGAACACGCAAAACACCACGATCGGCAGCGGCAGGCCGAGCATGGTGCCAATCATGTAGCTGCGAAAGCGCACCGCCGACAGCGCCAGCGCATAGTTGACCGTTGGCAGCGTCTGGAACAAGAGCCGCAACAGGACCACGCTGCGGATCGGACGGCCATGCAGGTGCGCAAGAATCTTCAGTGCGAGCCGGCTCGTGAGCCTGCCGAGCAGGTCGCCGCCGACATAGCGCACGGTGAAGAAAGTGACCCCGCTTGAGACCACCGCCGCCACATAAGTGACAAGCCCGCCCCACATCTGCCCCAGCGCCAGGATCGCCGCTGCGAGAAAAAGCATGCCGGGAATGTGGATCAGGTTGCCGAATACAAACAGCAGCACGAAGATGATGAGGCCGCTCAGCTTGTTGGCATCGAGCTTGGCGCGCAGGTAGGGCAGGTTGAAATGCTCGCGCAGGCCGGAGATTTCGGCCAGCGCGAACAGCAACGCGAAGAACACCACAACCGCCAGAATTCGTTTGGACTTGCCCAAGGCTAAATTCCTGCTGCAAACAATCCGAAAAGGTGAAAAGCCCAGGCTGATTCGGCGCATTGGCGATGCGCCACCGCACAGCCGCAGCGTGAACGGCACCGGGTGCCGAACGCCGCAGTGCCGACAAAACGCTTGACGCTCGCGCGCTCAGGCTTTCGCGACCGCGGTGTCGGGCGCCAGATCGTAGTGGAACACCTTGGAAATAAGTTGCCAGCGGCCATCCAGCAACACGAAGGTCAGCGAGTCGGTGAAGAGCCTGGGCAGGATCGAGCATTGCACGCGCGCCAGCGCGGTCACCGGCCCGATGAAGTCGATCGACAATATGCGGTCGCTGCGAGCCTCGCCACGACTGGCGGGTGACGGGCGCTTATCGACCACTGCGAAATACTGCTCCATGTTGAGCGCGAGCAGGCTGCCGTCGCTGGCGCAGGCATACAGGGCGGCCGGGTGAAACACTCGACGCAGGATCTGCGAGTCGCTGCGGTACAGGCCCTCGAAATAGTCCTGCAGTACGGCGATGACGGCGTTGAATTGAGCGTTCATGACAATTTTCTTTGGTTTGAGCGGAGACCCCGGCCGTCCGCGAAGCCGATTATTCTGCGATCCGGTGGGCGATGTTAGCGCACTGGCGACGCCGCCGGATTGCCGTGGGCACACCGGCCTGCGGGCAAGCAGGAGCCAACGCCGGGCAAGTGTCCTGACAAGGGTGCAAAATGAAGCCCGAAGGCGCTGGCTATCGCTTTTACGAATTCCCAAGAGGAGGCTTCCGTGACACTCACATTCACCCCGCTGCACCCACTGTTCGCCGCCGAAGTGAGCCCGATGGACCTGCGCACCACACGCGATGGCGCCACGCTCGAGGCACTGCGCGCCGGCATGGACCGCTACGGCGTGCTGGTGTTTCGCGAGCAGCCTTTCAGCGATGCGGAGCAGATCGACTTCGCCACCGCCTTCGACGGCACCCTGCATGCCCGCACCTCGACTGCGGTGCTGACCAAAAACCGCTTTGGCAACGAAGCCTTGTCGGACATCTCCAACGTCGGCGCGGATGGGCAGATTTTGCCGCGCGGCGACCGCCGGCGCGTCAGTTCGCTGGCCAATCGCCTGTGGCATACCGACGCCTCCTTCGTCGAGCCGCCGGGCCGCTACTCGATGCTGTCGGCGCGGGTGATTCCACCGGTCAGTGCCGACACCGAATTCGCAGACATGCGCGGCGCCTACGACGCGCTGGACGCCGACACCAAAGAGGCGGTCGAGAGTCTCAAGGTACATCACTCGATCACCTATTCGCGCGAAGTGCTGGGCTTCGAGTTCGCGCCCGAGGAAAAGGAAAAACTGAAGGGCGCGGTGCATCCGCTGGTGCGCACCTTCAAGGACGGCCGGCGCGGACTCTACCTGGCCTCGCATGCGTCGTCGATCATTGGCTGGCAGTTGCCGGAAGGTCGGCTGTTGCTGCGCGACCTGATCGAGCACGCCACCGCGCCGCGCTTCGTGTTTCGCCATGCATGGCGCGACGGCGATTTCGTGATCTGGGACAACCGCAGCACCATGCACCGCGCGCGCCCGTTCGATGACGTGAAGTATCGGCGCGAGTTGCGCCGCACCACCACGCTGGATATCGACAAAACGGCCGCCTGAGGCCACCCGCTAGCGCGTCAGCCAGCCGCCGACGCGGCGAAGCCGAACCACTGCCGCGGCGCATCCCACAGCACGCGGCGACGATCCGTTTCAAGCGGCACCCAACGTTCCAGCAGCGCCAGTTGCGGGCCGTAGTCGGTGCGCGCCGGAAAACGCACGAAGGGCCAGTCCGAACCCCACACGCAGTTGTCGACAGTGAAGGCTTCGATCAAAGCCGCGATATAGGGGTCCAGATCGGGATGCGGCCACGGCGTTTTCGAAAGCCGGAACGCGCCCGAGAGCTTGACCGCGGCGCGACCGCTCTGCCCCAGTTCCAGCAGGGCCTGGAACCCGGCCTGCGCGAGGCCCTTTTGCGGGTCGAAGCCGCCACAGTGATCGACCACGATGCGCACGCCCGCCGCATGCAGGTTGGGCAGGACCTCGAGGATGGCGTCGTCGCGATAGTAGATCTGGGCGAACCAGCCCAGTTCGCGGATGCGCGCCAACAAGTTTCTGCCGGCAGCGCCGCGAATCGAGGTGGCATGCGTGAACAACAGGTTGAAGCGCGCGCCGACGATGCCGCCGGCCTTGAGTGCTTCGAGTTCGGCGTCGCTGATGTCGTGCTCGATCAGGGCCACGCCCTTCAAGCGGCCGCCGGATTGCGCGATCGCATCCTGCATGCAGCGATTGTCGGTGGCATAGCCGGCCTGCGGATTGACCAGCAGACCATGCGTCATATGGTGGGCATCGAGCACCGCAAGAAACTGCGCGGGCGTGCCGCATTCGCCGGGCCCGGGCATATGCCCGCCGGTATCCTTGAGCGGAAAACGCGGCGGATCGAACGCGTGCGCGTGGCTGTCTGCGGCGGGCAAGGTTGTCATGATGCCTCGACAGTGGACGGTGTTGGCGGATGCTTGTGGGCAAGATTGAGTAGCGCATCGCGAATCACGCCATCGATCTCGATCCCTTCGCGCAATTGCCGCGCGCGCTCGCGAAACGCATGCTCGGAAGGCAGGCGGATCTCCCCAACCCCCGGCTTGCGCGGCGCGGCCTTGATGCGTGCCAGCGTGTCTGTGAGTTCGCTTTTGAAATCAGCCAACGGCAGCAGCAGGTCGGGGCGCAGCGCGATCAACAGGTAACCGTAATCCTTCGCAGCATTCATGCCCGACCCGGCCAACACGCCCAGAGCCTGCATTGCCAGCCCGAGCGCGAAGCCCTTGTGGCCACCGAAGGGCAACAAGGCGCCGCGCTTGGCCGCTGCCGCATCGGTGGTCGCCTGCCCGTCCGCGTCCAGCGCCACGCCCGCGGGCAAGGGCAGTCCCAGCAGTGCGTAAAAATCCAGTTCGGTGCCGGGAAAGGCCGCAGTGCTGACATCGATCACCAAGGGCTCGCCGCTGGTCGGAAAACCGAAGGCGATCGGGTTGGTGCCATAGGCCGGACGCATGGCGCCGGGCGGCGCCACCAGGCTGGCCGAACCCACCGTATGCAGGCCGATCAGGTCGGCGCGCGCGATGCGTTCGACGTAATGGGCGCTGCGCCCGCTCATCCAGCTGTTGGTCACGCCCACCAGCGCGAAGCCGTGCACGCGCGCCCGCTCGATCAGCACCTGTGTCGCATGGTGCAGCGCCAGCATGCCACATTGGTTGCCGCCATCGAACAGCACCGACAGCGGGGTCGCATGAATCTCGCGCAGCGGCATGCGCGGCTGCGCGGCCTTGGGATTGGCGGCGATCTGCAGGATTTTCGGCAAACCGGAATATTCGTAGCCGCATAGCGCTGCATCGAGCATGTGATCGGCCAGGATCGCCGCTTCCGCCGCAGCGTAGCCGCAGCCATTGAGCGCGCCCAAGGCGAGGGCACGGGCCTCCTGCACGGCGAGGCGCACCCGGCCCGTGGCGGGCGGGCTCATGCGAGTGGCGTCCGGCCCTGCTGCAACAAGCGCTGCGCGATGCTGTCGTCGACCGTCACCGGCAGGGTCAGGATCAGCGCGGAATAGGACTTGCCGTGCGGATCGAGCGAAAGCGAGCGTGTGACCCCGCCGCCGAGCGCATTCTCCAGCACGAAGTTGAGCGCTTCCACGTGCGGCAACTCGTATCGTGTGATCGGGCCGCGTACCAGCGCGCCGAAATGCGCGCGCACCCGCTCGACGCTCACCTGCTCGATGAGCAGGGGAAAATATTCCGGGCGATAGGCGACGACGCAGATGTTGCTGGTGTCGCCCTTGTCGCCGGCGCGTGCATGGGCGATCTCGCGCAGGAAGAAGCGCTTCATGCCGGCGTCTCCTGGAACTGGATGCGCGCCTCAACCGCGGCGCGCGGAATCATCACCGAGTAGATCGCCAGCACCTCGCGCAGATAAGTACGCGGCAGGGACGACATGGCAGGCCCCTTGCCGACTAAGGTTTCGACTTCACCGGTCAGCCTGGTCGCGTCGCGCTTCAACCTGGCGCGCCCGGCAAAGCGCAGGCGCACCTCATAGGGTTCGTGCAGTGTCGGCAGCGAGGCCGCGCCGTGCAGGGAGTTGATGCCGATGTAGTCGACCCGCAGTTCCTCGAGCACAACGCCGCCCAAGCGCAGGCGCTCGCGCACCACCTGTTCGGCCAGCCGCGCACGATTGACACAACCCGGGCCGGCGTAGGTCAGCTCGGCCTCGCCGATCCAGCCTTCCTTGATGCCCACCGAAACCTTCAGGCGTTCGGGGCGCGGCCGGCCGCGGCCACCGCTGATGCGCACCCGATCCGCGCCGATCTCCTGCAGGCGCACTTCGCTGAAATCGACCACCACATCCGGCGTGATGTAGTTGGCCGGGTCGTGAATTTCGTAGAGCATCTGCTCGGTGCAGATGGCGCGGTTGATCACCCCGCCGGTGCCGGCGACCTTGCCGACCACGCCAGTGCCATCGGGCGCCATGTCGAGATACGGATAGCCCAGGTTGCCCAGGTCCGGCACCTCCTTGTAGCCGGGGTCGGCGAAGAAGCCGCCGGAAACATTGGCGCCGCACTCGACCATGTCGGCGCACACCTGGCCCTGGCCCAGCAGGTTCCAGTGGTCCATGGCCCAGCCGAATTCATGGATCATCGGTGCCAGGAACAACGAGCAATCGGCGATGCGCCCGGTGATGACGATGTCGGCGCCCTGGCGCAGGGCTGCGACCACATTGTCGGCGCCCAGGTAGGCATTGGCGGAGACGATTTCGCCCGTGAGTGTGGAAAGCGGCAGGCCGGTTTCCATGATCGGCAGCGTGTCGGCATGGCGCCGGCAGTAGTCGAGCACGTCATCACCGATCACCGCCGCCACCCGCAGCGGGCCCAGGCCCAGTTCGTGCACGATTTGTGCGGAACGCGCGGCCGCTGCCTGCGGATTGGCCGCGCCCATGCTGGTGATGATGCGTGTGCCATTGCGTTTGCAGTGCGGCAACGCGCCTCTCAGGCGCTCCGCCAGCAGTTCGTTGTAACCGGTGGCGGGGTCGCGCATGCGCTGCAAGTTGGCAAGCGCAATGGTGCGCTCGGCCAGCGTCTCGTAGACCAGATAGTCGAGCGCACCGTGCTGCGCCAGATGGTTGGCCGGTTCGATACGGTCGCCGGCATAGCTGGCGCCGGCGCCGATGCGCAATGTGCCGGATCGGCGCGGCATCCCTATTCGCCCTTGATGTTCTTCAACTTGATGATGCGTGCCCACTTTTCGCTGTCGGCCTTTTGCAGCGCGGCAAGCGCCGCCGGCGTGCCCGGCGCCGGCAACACGCCGGAGGCGACCAGGCGCGACTTCACGCTGTCGTTTTCCAGCGTACGGCGCAGTGCCTGGTTGACCCGCTCGACGTCTGCCGGCGGCGTGCCGCGCGAGGTGTAGAGCGCGTACCAATTGTTCGAATCGACGCCGGAGAGCCCCATCTCTTCGAGGGTCCTGGTATCCGGCAAGAGCGGGTGGCGCTTCGGCGCGGCGATCCCCAGCGCCTTCAACTTGCCCGACTTGATGTGCGCCAGCGCCACCGGCACATCGATGAACAAGGCATCGACATGGCCGGCGATGACGTCGGTGATCGCCGGCGCTACGCCCTTGTAAGGCACATGCCTGAGATTGGCCTTGGTGAGGTCGGCCAGAAGCTCCATCGCCAGATGCGGCACGCTGCCGATGCCGGACGAAGCCATGGTGGCGCCGTCCTTGCGCTGCTTCGCATTGGCGATGAATTCCGGCGTGGTGTTGGCCGGGTTGCTGACGCTTACGACCAGCACTTCGTCGGTGTTGACCACCAGCGACACCGGGGTCAGGTCGCGCAGCGGGTCGTAAGAAAGCTTTTCGTACAGCGCCGGGCTGATGGCGATCGCGCCGGTGGAACTCAAGAACAAGGTCTGACCGTCCGGCGCCGCCTTGGCGACGAATTCGGCCGCGATGCCGGCATTGGCCCCGACCCGGTTCTCGACGACCACTTGGTGGCCCAGTTCGCGGCCCAATTGCTCGCTCAGCACGCGCGCCACAAAATCGATCGGCCCGCCGGGCGCGAAGCCGACCACCAGGCGGGTGGTCTTGGTTTGCGCGAAGGCGCAAGGCGCGGCAACCAGGAGCGGGCCGGCAACGAGGAGTGTGAGCAGAGAGTAACGCTTGAGCAACATGGAATTTCCTCAAATGACAGTTGAAAAAGGCAGGCGCGCTGCCTGCAACACGGTGTCGCTCGCTGCCTACTCGACCTTTATGTTGGCTTGCTTGACGATACGCGTGACCTTGACCAGTTCCTGCTCCAGAAAGGCCGCGAATTCCTCCGGCGTGGAGCCGAGCGCGTCGAATCCCTGCTCACCC
>JAYVWK010000382.1:0-5042 GCA_043786185.1 Burkholderiales bacterium | reverse complement strand
GCGCGCAAATCCTACGGCTCGGGCTGGGCCCTGTTTCGCGAGCGCGCAGCAAACGACGCCGATGCAATGGCCGGCAAGCGCCATCGCGTGCAGAACATCTGGCCCGATCCGACCCTGTTGCCGGGATTCAAACCGGCGCTACTCGCCTATACCGAGGCTATGCTTGGCTTGAGCCTGGCGATGGTGCGCGTGTTCGCGCGCACGCTCGATCTTCCCGCCGACTACTTGGACGGCATGTTCGCCAAACCGGAATACCACATCCGCCTCAACTATTACCCGAGCGGCCGGCGCGAGGACACTGTAGTTGCGGCTTCGGCGCACTACGACCACAGCTTTTTCACGCTGCTGCCGATGTCGCCGGTGCCCGGACTGCAGGTACAGAAGACCGGCCGCGAGATTTCGTGGATCGATGTGATCCATGTCAAGGAGGCGATTCTGGTCAATACCGGCGAATGGCTCAAGCGCATGTCCAATGGCCGCATCCTGCCGACCCCGCACCGGGTGGTCAACCCACCGCTGGAACGGGTGACGGTGCCGTTTTTCATGAACACCAGCGACGACATTGTTTGCAAGCCGCTGCCGAATTGCCTGGCAAGTGGCGAGTCGGCGAAGTTCGACGCCATCGCGTTCCATGATTTTTTCGAAGCCTATCTCGACGGCTCCTACATCAACCGTAGCTGAACCATGCCGGCCGCAGGCTTAGCGAGTACGTGCCGGCTTGCCGGCAGGCAGCCGCAGGAACCCCGGTTTGGCGCTCTTCGGCAATTGACGGATCGCGTATTCGGCGCGCGCCGCGGCCGAGCGGTCCGGGTAGGCGCGCGAACCGACTAAGCGCAGCGGCGGATTGGCGCGCGTATAACGTGCACCGCGCCCGGCCACATGTTGCGCATAGCGGCGCTCGATGTCATTGGTGATGCCGGCATAAAATGCGCCGTTGCGGCATTCGATCAGGTAAAGGTACCAGTGCGTATTCACACAAGGAGTATACGAAAGCGTCAATACCGCGCCGGCGCAGAGGAGCAGGCGCGCCAATGAAATTGGCGAGCTTCGAAGGCCGCCCAGGGCAGCTTCAAGAGACGGCCGTGCGGCAGATGCCGCTCCGTTACTCGACAAACCGGAATTCAAGGCCGACCGTTCGCAACTTAATAAAACGCTGAACAAGTCCCTGGAACGCGAATTCTTGAACGAAGATTTATATGAATTCAACGTGTTGCAAAAATGACCTTCTCGATCTACGGACTTGTTCAGTGTTTCCTTAAACCTGCCGTCACTAGCTGATCCGGCAGCAACCGGACAGCGCCAACAGGAGTCCTCCGATGAACTTCGACAACTTGCGCTTCGGCGCCGGCCGCGCCGGCGACCGCGATGAACTGCTTACGCTGGTGCAGGGTGGCGGCAACTACACCAGCGACATCGACCATGCGGGCCAGTTGCACGCCTGTTTTGTGCGCTCGATCGAAGCGCACGCGCATATTCGCGGCATCGACGCGGCGCGCGCGCTGGCCCTGCCTGGTGTGCATGCGGTGATCACCGGCGGCGACTTGCAGGCGGTGGGTATCGGGGTGATTCCGCCGCTGGCGATCTTCAATGGCCGCGACGGCAAGCCGATGTTCCAGGCGGGGATTCCGCCGCTCGCCTACGACACGGTGCACCATGTCGGCGAGGCGGTGGCGCTGGTGCTTGCCGACAGCCTGCAGGTGGCGATCGACGCTGCCGGCTTAGTGACGGTCGATCTCGATGCCCAGCCGGTCGCCAGCAATATTGAGGCCGCCCTGGCTGCCGGCGCACCCAGCGTTTGGCCGGCGCTGCCGGGCAACGTGGCGCTCGATTGGGAAGATGGCGACGCCGCGGCTTCACAGGCCGCATTCGCCGCGGCCTTTCATATTGAAGCGGTCGAACTGGATGATCCGCCCCTGACCGCCTGCACGCTCGAGCCGCGCGCGGCGCTTGCGCAGTGGGACGCGGCCGAGGGACGCTACACCCTGATCGCCAGTACCCAGGGTGTGATGGTGGTGCGCAAACTGCTCGCTGAAAGCGTGTTCCGCATCGCGCCGGACAAACTGCGGGTGATCACCCCGGATGTCGGAGGCGGTTTCGGTGCCAAGGTGCAGGCCTATCCGGAATATGCGGCAATACTGTTTGCCGCCCGCGCAGTTGGGCGCCCGGTCAAGTGGACCGCCACCCGCACCGAGTGCTTTCTGGGTGACACCCGCGGCCGCGACTCGAAGCTCAAGGCAAGCATGGCGTTCGACCGCGCGGGCCGGATTCTGGGCGTGCGCGCCGATGCGACAGTCGGCGTTGGCGCCTACACCACCGCCTATATCGGCATTGTGGCCACCAACAACACCAAAAACTGCCTGTCCTCGGTGTACCGGATTCCCTCGATCCACATGCGCTCGCGCATGGTGTTCACCCATACCGCGCCGCTCGGGCCGTATCGCGGCGCCGGCCGCCCCGAGGCGATTTATCTTCTGGAACGGCTGCTCGATCGCGCCAGCGTGAAGTTCGGCGTCGACCGGGCCGAGATGCGCCGCCGCAACCTGATTCCGGCCGCCGCCATGCCCTACAGCGCGCCCAACGGCCAGGTGTACGACAGCGGTGAATTCGCGGCGGTGCTGGAGAAGGCGCTGGAAATCGCCGACTGGAACGGCTTCGCCGCACGGCGCGCCACGGCCGCACGCGAAGGCCTGCTGCGCGGCATCGGTATCTGCTGCTTTCTGGAAGTCGCAGGCGGCATTCTCGAGGAGCCGGCACGCCTGCAGTTCTCAGACGATGGCATGGTCAGCATTCATACCGGCGCGCAGGCGCTGGGTCAGGGTCATCTGGCGACCTACCCGCGCATGGTGGCGCGGCACCTCGGCATCGAGGTCGGCAAGATCCGCCTGGTGGCCGGCGACAGCGACCAGGCGCCGGGTATCGTCGCTACCGTGGCCTCGCGCTCGATGATGATGGTGGGCAGCGCCACCACCTTAGCCTGCGACGAGGCGATCCGCCGCGGCACCGCGATCGCCGCGCATTTGCTTGAGGCCGGCATCGACGACATCGCCTTCGCCAATGGTGAATTCCGGATTGTCGGCACCGACCGCGGCATCCCGATTCTCGACCTCACGCGCCGCCTGCGCGCGGCCGGTACGCTGCCCGCCGATGTACCGACGGAATTGAGCAACCTGGCGATATTCACCTCACCTGCGATGAGCTTCCCGAACGGCTGCCATGTGTGCGAGGTAGAGATCGACCCTGACACCGGCAACACCCGCGTGGTCCGCTATGCGGCGGTCGATGACGTGGGCGTAATACTTGACCACGACATCGTTGAAGGCCAGATCATCGGTGGCGTCGCGCAGGGTCTGGGCCAGGTGCTTGGCGAGCAGTTGCAGCATGACGCTAATGGCCAGTTGTTGAACGCCTCATTCATGGATTACCCGATGCCACGCGCCGGCGCCCTGCCGGCCATCCACATCGCCCATCAGGTGGTGCCGTGCCGCACCAATCCGCTGGGCGTCAAGGGGGCCGGCGAGTCCGGTGTCACCGGGTCCCTGTCGGCGGCAACCAACGCGATTCTCGATGCGCTGTCCGCGTGCGGAGTCACGGCAATGGACCTGCCGTTCACGCCGGCGCGGGTGTGGGCGGCGTTGCAGCAGGCCGCACGCGAGAAGGCCGCATGAGAATACGCAAGCAAGCAATGACTGGTCGGCTTGCCTGTGCCGAGCGGGAAAAAATCCATGCGCCCGGCCGGCATCCACGGCACAGCGAGGCTGCTGCGCCGGCATGGCAGATGGAACCGGGGTACAGCCATGACCACTGACATCAGCCGACTCACGCGCGCGCTCGAATTCGCCTGCCGCAAGCATGTGCATCAACGACGCAAGGGTGAGCACGGCGAGCCCTATGTCAATCATCTCGCCGAAGTCGCGCACCTGGTGGCCGAGGCCACTGGCGGTGACGATGCCAACCTGGTGATCGCCGCCCTGCTGCATGACTGCGTCGAAGACCAGGGCGTGACGCGCGCGGAAATCGCCGCCGTCTTCGGCGACGATGTCGCCGGCTTAGTCATGGAGGTCACCGACGACAAGCAGATTCCGAAAGACCAGCGCAAGCTGGCGCAAGTGGAACATGCCGCGCGGATTTCAGCGCGCGCGCGAGTGCTCAAGATCGCCGACAAGACCGCCAACCTGCGCTCGATCCAGCACAGCCCGCCAGCCTGGCCGGCCAGCCGCAAACGCCGCTATTTCGCCTGGGCCCAGGCGGTGGTCGCCGGGGCGCGTGGAATCAATCCTGCAATCGACGCCGCGTTCGATGCCGAAGTCGAACATGCGATGGCGGCCGGCATCGCCAAGCGCGGGTTCGTGTGGCATGCGGGGCTTGAGACCGAAGGCGATGATTGAGCCTCTGCGACGCTCCAAGCCGTGGATTGCGCGGGATAACGACGCAGTGCGATGGTAGGGAGCGCTGTTCGATCCATCAGCCAGTAATCATCGGCGACTACCAATGCAAGCGATTCTGTTCCTCGACTTCGACGGCGTGCTGCACCCGATCGGTGGCAATGCCTCCGGCGTGCCGTTTGGCCGCTTGCCCTTGCTCGAAGCGATGCTGCGCGAAGCGCCCTCTTCCGCGGTGCGGATCGTGGTGTCCTCGACCTGGCGCGAGGCTTATTCGCAGGCCCGCCTGCGCTCGCTCTTCTCGGCCGACCTGCGCGACCGCGTGATCGACGTCACGCCGACCCTCGACGACTACGACCCCGGGTATACGCGTTGGCAGGAAATCTCGGCGTGGCTGGCAGCGCATCCCGCGGTCGAACGCTACGCGGCGCTCGATGACATCGTGTCGGGCTTCCCCGCGCACTGGCACCGCAACGTGGTGTTCACCGACGGATCACGCGGATTGCAGGAACACGACCTGGTAGCCGTGCGGAAACTGCTGGGCATCGTTCAACCCTGAAGCCGGGCTTGGCCCGTCGCGGCCAGGCTCGCCACTAAACCTCGCGATACAGCTTCGGCCGCGCCCGCACCACCTCGATCAGCGACCAGTCACCTTCGGCCACC
>JAYVWK010000381.1:0-3340 GCA_043786185.1 Burkholderiales bacterium | reverse complement strand
CGTGAGCTTCTGGATTCCGCTCGACCCGGTCGAACAACGCACCTGCCCGGAATACATCACCGGCTCGCATCGCTGGGGCCGCTGGTTCCGGCCGGCGCGTTTCGCCGACCAGAAAGCCCACGCCACCGCCACCGACGGGCGCTTTGAATCGATTCCGGACTTCGAAGCCGAACGCGCACAACACCGCATCTTGTCGTGGCAGCTCGCCGTCGGGGATTGCATCGCATTCCATGGCCTGACCGTGCACGGCGCGCCGGAAAACCTGTCGACGCATCGGCGCCGCGCATTCTCCGCCCGCTTCACCGGGGAGGACGCTCGCTTTGTGTTGCGCGAAGGGTTCATGTCACCACCGCCGCCGGAGACGGGCGGGCCACAGCCTGGCGCGGTGATGGATTCGAAGGCGTTTCCAGTGCTGCTTGCCTGACGCGGCTGGCGCTGCCGGGGGGCGCCTGAGGTTTCCCGCTGTCGTTTCAGGTCACGCCCGCTTCACGCAGGCGCGTCGCCCTTGGGCAGCAACTGCCAGGTCGAATTGGCCACCGCCAGCAAGCTGCCCTGCACATCGGTCAAACGCGTTTCGAGATAGTTGATCGACTTGCCTTTCTTGAGAAACCGCCCTTCGGCGCGCAGGCGACCAGCCCGCGCCGGCCGCAGAAACTGGGTTTTCATTTCCAGGGTCATGCCTGGCCCGATGACACTTTGCAGCAGATGCCCCATCGAAATATCGAGTACGGTGGCGATCACCCCGCCATGAACCGTGCCTTGCGGATTGAACATGAAATCAAGCGCATCGAATTCAACTACGCAAGTGTCTGCATCGGGATAGCTGACCTCCAGACCAAGCAGGCGGGCAAGAAAGAAGCGCCCGAATTCCTGCTGGTGCTCGGCAATCGCCTGCTCAAAGGCGTGGCGGGCGGCGCTTTCGTTGATTTGTTTGCTCATGGGCTTTTTCCCGAGTGTGACCTGTGATTTTCTTCAACGATTGAGCCGGATAGTGCCCACTGAGATTCAAGGGTACAGCTTGTGTTCCAATCATGCTTTGGAATTCACCGGGAGTTTGCCTTGCATCGATCCACAGTGCGTCTTGTTGCCCTGCTCTGCGCCGTATTTGCCGGAGCTATCGGCTTGGCCCAGGCCCAGGAATACCCGCTCAAACCGGTCAAGCTGATCATTCCCTTCCCGACCGCAGGCACGGTCGATCCGGTCACGCGCATGCTGGCCGAAGCGCTTGGCCGCGCACTCGGGCACAACGTAGTCGTCGAGAACAAGCCGGGGGCCAACGGCAACGTCGGAACACTGGAAGCGGTACGGGCCGCACCGGACGGATACACCATCGTGGCGGCCTCGTCGGGAACCCTTGCCACCAATCCGGCGCTCTACAAGTCCATGCCGTTTGATCCCAGGAAGGATCTGCTGCCGGTGGCCTTGTATGCATCGGTGCCCAATATCCTCGTCGTGCACCCTTCCATGCCGGTCAACACGCTGGGCGAATTCACCAGCTATGTGAAAAGCAACCCGGGCAAGCTCAACTTCGGTTCCTCCGGCAACGGCAGCTCGATGCATTTGGCCGGCGAGCTGTACCGCAAGATGAGCGCCACAGAGATGACCCATGTGCCCTATCTGCAGGTGGGCCAGGCCACCATCGACCTGATCTCCGGCCAGTTGCAACTGATGTTTCAGCTGGTGCCCGGCATCGCCCAGCACGCCCGCTCGGGCGCGGTGCGGCCGATCGCGGTGTTGGCGCCGAAACGTCTGGCCGGCTTGCCCAACGTACCGACCAGCGCCGAGGCCGGCATGCCGGGGTTGGAGTCGTCGGCCTGGTTCGGAATTCTGGTGCCGGTGGGTACGCCGCGCCCGATCGTCATGCGTCTGAATCGAGAGATCAACGCGGCGCTCAAGGATGCAGGCCTTGTCAAACGCTATTCGGACCTGGGGGTCGAGGCTTTGGGCGGATCACCGGAAGACTTCGTCAAGTACCTGGACGACGAAACCCGCAAGTGGAGCGAAGTGGTGCGCTTTTCCGGCGCCAAGATCGACTGAGCTGCGGCGTGAAGGTCGCCATCCTCGGCACCGGCAGCATTGCGCTTGCCAGTGCCGCGTTGCTGGGGCAGGCCCATCAGGTAACGCTGTGGTCACCTTCGGGGCGCGGCGTCGGCGGGCTCGAAAACGGCATCCTTGCGGCGAGTGGCGCACTGACGGCCGAAGTTCCGGTGGCTACTGCGCGCACGCTGGCGACGGCCATCGATGCTGCGGAGGTGATCATCGTGGCAGTCCCGGCCTATGGCCATGCCGCGCTGCTGCGCACCTGCGCGGAGCATCTGGTGACCGGCCAGGCGGTGTTCCTGATGCCGATGCTGAGCCTGAGCGGCCTGCTGCTGGGGCAACTACTGGCGCGGCGCGGCGTCAATTGCATGATTGTCGGTTTCGGCACCACCGTGATGACCGCGCGCAAGACCGGACCGGCCGCCGTGCGTCTTCTGGCCCTGCGCGAACGGCTCGAACTTGCAGCCCTGCCGGCGACCGAAACCCCGCGCGCACTCGAACTCGCGCGGACCCTGTTCGGCGACCGCTTCGCCGCACAAACCGATTTGCTGGCGGTTTCACTGTCGCAAACCAATCCGGTGGCTCACGTGCCGCTCGCGCTCGCCAACCTGTCACGCATGGAACGCGGCGAAACCTGGACCCAATATGACCACATGGCCGGCGCCACCGCGCGCCTGACCGTTGCGCTCGACCGCGAACGCCTGGCAGTGGCGCGCACCTTCGGCCTTACGGTTCGCAGCATCGAACAGCACTTTCATCATTCGTTTGGCGCGCCGCTGATCGACTTCAGCGGCCAGTGCCGCTGGGTGCACGCCAATCTGGGTAGCCCAAACGGGCCGGCCACGCTCGATACCCGCTACATAACCGAGGACGTGCCCTATGGGCTGGTGTTCAATGCGCGCATGGCACGCTTAGCCGGTGTGCCCACACCCATCACAGAAGGCTGTATCGCGCTGGCCGGCGGCGCCTACGGGCGCGACTTCGAGCAGGCCAACGATCTGCTCGAAGCGATCGCGCCCGACACCCTGGGCCTAACCGGTCTGCGCACGGCCCTCGCTTGAACCGCAGCGGTCAACGCAGTGAAGCGTTGAACTTTTCCAGTGCGGCCGAACCGGGGCACAACACCTGTTCGCCCAACATGCTGAGCGGCACGTTCACGGTGTTGGCGTAGATGTGCAGGTCTTCGGGTTCCGGATTCACGTACAGGAGACCGGTCACCACTTCGCCGCGGGCCTGGTGCTCCTGCAGGAAATTCATCGCACCGATGCGGTTGTTGGGGTCGTAGTCGGCATGCAGCTTG
>JAYVWK010000380.1:0-8067 GCA_043786185.1 Burkholderiales bacterium | reverse complement strand
GTCAAGGCCAACACCAAGCTGTGGCAACAACTCGGTGGCGAGTCGGTGCCGATGGTGATCTTCAAGAACCCCACCTCGGGCGAGGCAGGCAAGTTCGCCGGTGCGCTTGACACCCAGGGTTTGAAACGCCTGGTCGGCATCTGAGGCCGCCGCTGCGGCGTTGCGGCTGGTCAGGCAGCGTCCGACACCCGTTGTGCGCGCAGCCGAAATTGCGCTGTGCTTACAGCAGCACTTCAATCAGATAGGGCCCGCTGCTGGCCAGGCCGCGACGCATCTGCGTGATCAGTTCGTCCAGTGTACTGGCCTGTCCGGCTTCGACCCCATGGCCGCGCGCCAGTGACTGCCAGTCAAGATCGGGCCGGTCGAGCGTGAGCATGTCGGTGGCGCGCTGGCCGGGGGCGCCGGCGCCGACGTTCGTAAGTTCGCCGCGCAGGATGTTGTAGGAGCGGTTGGCGAATACCAGGATGGTCACATCGAGATTCTCGCGCGCCATGGTCCACAGCGCCTGCAGGGTATACATCGCGCTGCCGTCGCCTTCGAGTGTGATCACCTTGCGGCGCGGGCAGGCGATGGCCGCGCCAACCGAGGTCGGCAGGGCGAAGCCGATGGCGCCGCCCATCAGGTTCAGCCAGTCATGCGGCTGCGCATGGGTGGTGAGTGCGGAGAAACCGCGCCCGGTCGACACCGACTCATCGACCACGATGGCGTTTTCCGGCAGCAGCGCGCCCAGCACCGCGGCGATGCCTTCCTGGGTCAGTTTGCCGCTGGGCAGGCCGGGCGGGTCGAGGCGCGCCAGGTGTGCCGGCGCCAGTGCGCGCGCGCCTAGTTCGTCAGCCAGCGCCGCAAGCGCGCCTTCGATGTCTTCCTCGACGCCGGCCAGGTGCGTGAACACGCAGCCCACCGGCGCCTGCAGGCTGGGTTTTCCGGGATAAGCGAAAAAACTGACCGGCGGGCGACTGCCCGCCAGCACGATCGAACGCAGGTCGCCGAGCGCCTTCAAGGCCGCGTCGACCACATAGGGCACGCGCTGGGTGGCCACGCGGCCGGCGCCGCGCTCCATGCGCGCATGGCCGTACTCCGAAACGATCCTGCAGCCGGTGGCCTGCGCGATACGGCCCGCCCATTCGAGCGCGCGGGTGTGCACGCCGACACCGCCCAACAACAAGGCGGCGTTGGGTTGCCTGAGCGCTGTCGCGGCTGCCTTGACGGCATCTTGCGCCACCGTCGCGCGCGGCAGCGGCGCACGCGCGACCGCCGGTCCGTCGGCTAAGTTCCAGGCGGTGTCGGCCGGCAGTATCAGGGTGGCGATCTGGCCGGGCGCGGTGCGCGCCGCCTCGACCGCGCGTGCGCCGTCGCTGGCGATGTCGCGCGAACTCTTCGAGGTGCGCACCCAGTCCGACATCGGGCGCGCCACGCCTTCGATGTCGGAGGTCAGCGGCGCGTTGTGGCCGATGTGGTAGCTGGCGTGTTCGCCCACGATGTTGACGATACCGGATTGCGCCTTCTTGGCGTTGTGCAGGTTGGCCAGACCGTTGCCCAGGCCCGGCCCCAGATGCAAGAGGGTGGCGGCGGGCTTGCCGGCCATGCGGTAATAGCCGTCGGCCGCACCGGTGACCACCCCTTCAAACAGGCCCAGCACGCAGCGCATGCCTTCAACCTGGTCGAGCGCGGCGACGAAATGCATTTCCGAGGTGCCGGGGTTTGCGAAGCAGACGTCGACTTCGCTCGCAACCAGCGTGCGCACCAGGCTTTCGGCTCCGTTCATGGGGTGTCCGTTCGTCAGAATTTGAGAGGAAAAGGGGCGTCGGACGGCGCGCTTTAGCGCCGCGCCAGCATGACCGCAAGTTCGGCAATGCCCATCGGATGGCCGATGCGCGCGTAGGGTGGTTTCGGCCAGTTCCAGCGCGAGGCTTCGAACAGCGCGCGCATGGCGTTGATGTCGCAGTGATACGGCGGGCCTTCGATCTGCCCTTCCGCTGCGCCTTTGCGCCAGCCCTGCATGAAAAGTGCGAACAGGCGGCCAGCGGGCGCAAGCCAGCCATGCAGGGCGATGGCGTAATTGACCCAATAGTCCGGATGCAGGGCGCACAGGCAGGTTTGCTCGTAGACCGCATCGAATGGGGCATCGGGCTGCCAGTCGAGCACATTGGCCTCGATCACCAGCGCCGTGGCGCCGGCAGCTGCCAGCGCGGCATGCGTGCGTTCCACCGCGGCGCTGGCGTAATCGAGTGCCACCACCTCGAAGCCGCGCTGTGCCAGCAGCACGACTTCGTGGCCCGAGCCACAACCGGGGACAGCGATGCGGCAGGGAGCAAGCAGGCCCGCATCGAGCCAATCGACCAATTGCGGGCTGGGCGCGCCGCGATCCCATGGAGTCGTGCGGCGCTCGAACTTTTCCTGCCAGAATTGTCGCGTAGGGCCTGCCATGGCCATCATTTTGCCATGGCGAAGTCCGCAGGCGCCGCCGCTCGTGTTCTGTGCAGGAGAATTCGGCCTACAATTTTGATTCACGAAAAGCAGCAGTTTTTCGCCCGGAGAAATGCAATGGCGCTTGAATTGAAGCCGCTGACACCGCTGCTCGGCGCCCAGGCCAGTGGCCTCGACATGCGCCGCCCGCTCGATGCCGCCGCCATCGCCGCGATTGACGCGGCGATGGATCACTACGCGGTGCTGGTGTTTCGCGACCAGCCGATGAGCGAGGCGGAGCAGATCGCCTGTGCGCGCCAGTTCGGCCCGCTCGACGCCGGCTTGCGCAAGGCCACCGGCGCGGCCACCCGCTTTGCGCACGAGGAGCTGATCGATATTTCCAATCTTGCGCTCGACGGCTCGGTGGCCGGCCGCGACAACGCGCGGCTGATCGGCGCGCTGGCCAATCAGTTGTGGCACAGCGACAGCTCGTTTCAGGCGCTGCCGATCAAGTATTCGATGCTCTCGGCGGTGACGGTGCCGGACCGGGGTGGAGATACCGAATGGGCCGACCTGCGCGCCGCCTGGGACGCTCTGCCGGAAGACTTGCGACGCGCGGTCGCCGGCCGCAGCGCGCAGCATTCGACCTTTCATTCGCGCATCATGCTGGGCGACGACAAATACACGCCGGAGCAATTGAACCGCTTTCCGCCGGTCGAGTGGCCGCTGGTTCGCATCCATCCGGGCTCCGGTCGCAAGCTGCTGTTTGTGGGCGTGCACTGCGATCGCGTCAGCGGCATGAGCGTACCCGAAGGGCGCATGCTGATCGCCGAGCTGATCGAGCACGCCACCCAGCGCCAGTTCGTCTACCGGCATCAATGGCGTGCCGGCGACTACGTGATGTGGGACAACCGCTCCACCCTGCACCGCGGTCGCCGTTACGATCTGGCGGCACGCCGCGACTTGCGCCGCACCACCACGCTTGAACGCGATGGCGCGCAGGCGATGGCGGCCTGAAATCACCCCTGCAATCAACGCGACGGCCGCGTGCGTGTGGCGCGGCGTCGCTCCCCTTCCTGTCCACGGAGTCAAAGCCTTGAAAAATTTCAACACTCGCGCATTGGGGGTATCGCTGGCAATGCTTGCCTGTGCAGCCGGCACCAGTGTTTTTGCGCAGGCGTACCCTAATCGCCCGGTGAAGATCATCGTGCCTTTCGCCACCGGCTCGACCTCCGATATTCTCGGCCGCACCATCGGTGACCGCCTGACGCAGGCCATGGGCCAGCCGTTCGTGGTGGACAACCGGCCCGGCGCCGGCGGCACCATTGGCAGCGAGTTTGTCGCCAAGTCGCCCGCCGACGGCTACACCCTGCTGCTCTCCACCGCAGCCACGCCGATCACCGCCAGCGCCTATCCGTCGCTCAAGTACGATACCGGGCAATTCGCCTCGGTCACCGTGCTGACCCATTCGCCGCTGGGCTTTGCCGCCAATCTCGCCTTCCCGCCGAAAACGGTGCGCGAGTTCATCGATTACACCAAGGCCAATCCGACCAAGGTGAATTTCGGTTCGCTCGGCAACGGCACCTCGCACCACCTGACCGGAGAGAAGCTCAAGCTCGATGCCGGCATCAGCATGCAGCATGTGCCCTACAAGGGTTCGGCGGCGGCGCACACCGACCTGATGGGTGGGCAGATCCAGGTGATGTTCGACAACCTGGTCGCGCTGATGCCGCACTTCAAGGGCGGCAAGCTGCGAGCGTTGGCAGTATCGAGCATGAAGCGTCATCCGCTGCTGCCCGACGTGCCCTCACTGTCCGAAGCCGGCGTGCGTGATTTCGAAGCGGTGGCCTGGTTCGGCGTACTGGCGCCTCCAGGGTCGCCGCGAGACGTGATCGCGCGCCTGAACACCGAGATCGTCAGGATTCTGGCGATTCCGGAAATCCGGCAACGCCTGATCGATGGCGGGTCGGAAGTCATCGGCAATTCACCCGAGGCTGCCGACAAGTTCCTGCAGAACGAGATTGCGCGCTGGGGTACGGTGGTGAAGGCGGCGAATATCCGGCTCGAATAGCCGCTTGCCGCAGGCGCGCCTGCGGCAGCAACCCGGTGCAATACCGCTTGTGATCGAGCCCGGTCACTGCCGGGATATCGTGCCAATACCCTTTAAGCAGCCTGCTCTTACGGTCGCTGCCCGCGATACCAATCGAGAATGCGCGCACCATCCCAGGCCACCACGCCTTTCTTGGTCAGAATGGTTTCGAGCGTGCGCCTGACATACCCGATACGGTGTGGCACGCCCGAAAGATAGGGATGAAAGGCGATCGCCATGATCTTGGGCTGCGTGGCGCTTTCCGCGTACAGGCATTCGAAGTGGTCCATCGCCCGCGAATACAGCACCTCCGACGGATGGTGCTGCAGCGCCATCATCACGATGTCGTGGATTTCGAAGTTGTAGGGCAAGGCCACGATCGGCTTGGTGGTGGTCCGCAGAGTCACCGGCTCATCGTCGAGTACCCAGTCGCCGATGTATTCGATGCCCGCTTCGGCCAGGTGATCGATGGTGTCGTGGGTCTGGGTCAGGCCCGGGCCGAACCAGCCGCGTGGCCGCACTCCCGAGAAGTTGGTGATGATGTCGATCGATTTCCGGATCACCTCGGCCTGGTTATCCAGCTTGTGCATCGGCATCTGGTCATAGCTGTGCGCGTTCAGCTCCCAGCGGCTGGCAAGGCAAGCCTCGACCACTTTCGGATAGGTCTCGCAGACCCGTGCGTTGAGCGTCACCGTGGGCGACAAACCCAGCTGCTCAAACAGTTTGCGCAGGCGCCAAAAGCCGACCCGCATGCCGTACTCGTGCCAGGTCCAGTTGGGCGCATCCGGCAGCATCGGTTGCCCTTGCGGCGGCGAGATCACCATGCGCGCCATCGGCCGCGCGATGTCCCACTCTTCGAGCGCCAACACTGGCCACAGGATCATGCGCGCACTATCCGGCAGGATCAGTGGTGCGCGTTCGGTGATCGGTGAAAAGTCGAGTCGTTCTCGGGGAAGCATGGACCAAGTCTCCTGGGCGGGCGCGCAAAGCTGCAAACCTCGGGCAATGTACCCGAAGTCGGCGGCCGCTGCGCCATAGACCGGAGGGTTGCGGGACCCGCCCTGGTACACGCGTCGAATGTACCTTGGCCCGCAGTCAGACCACGCGCGGGCAGAGGGCGACTTCGTGCAGTGGCGGGCCGCTCGCCAGCAGCAGGTTCTTCTCGACTCGAACCAGGCGAGCTTCCTCGCGGTTGGGGTGGGTCACGAACCCGCGCTGGCGCATGAAGTCCAGCGCACGGCGATTGCTGCCCAGAACGTCGCCGGTCAAGCGCGCAACCCCGGCGGCGCGCGCGGCTTTTTCAAGCACACGCAAAAGGCGGCTACCGACGCCGGCCACCTGCCAGTGGTCGGCCACCGCGATGGCGAACTCGGCTTGGGTCACGCCATCAACCGACAGTGGTTCGATCACGTAACGCGCTTCGCCCACCTGCACCTGCTTGCCGTAGACCTGAGTGACGCCAATCAGACCCATGTGGCGGACGTAATCGACGTCGGTCAGGTAGGCAAGCATGGGCTGTGGCAGGTCCGACAGACTCACCAGAAAGCGGCTGTAGCGCGACTCTTGGCTCAGCTGGCGTACGAAGGCACGCGTCAGGGCGGCGTCCTGCGGCAGCACCGGCCGGATAGTCACGCAGCGCTGGTCTTCGAGATGCCAGGTCTCGGTCAGCCGTGTCGGGTAGTTGCGGCGCGGCGGGCCTGCAACGGGTGGGCCGCGTACCGGAGTATCAGTCATGGTGGCGTCTTTCAGGCGTCGAGGCGCCGCGTGGCAACGGTCGCAGCATCCTCGATGTCGACATCGGCATCTTCAAGGCCATAGATCAGCATGCTGCCCGGACCATGGCCGATGTGCGATTGCCCCGGCAAGAGGACGATGTCGTTGAGATCCCGGTCTTCGGTGATCCAGACGCTGCCGCTAACTACCGAGACGCGCGCGCCGCGCGTCTGCGGCAGGCTTACGATCTGCCGCGGTTTCAGATGCAGGTGGATGGACGGGCTGTCGAACCGCATGGTCAAACTCCTTCCGTGCCCTTAAAGTGACATACGCTATAGTCATGCCTTTATCGACTGCCGCATGCGCGGGCAGGTTGAAGCTTTGCGGCATCGATATGAGTCAAGTATTCGCCGTTGCCACCATCCGCACCAGCGATTTATGGGAATCCTTGCCATGCGTATTGAGAATGCCTGATTCTGCGCGACGCCTGCCGCCACTGGATCTGATCAAGGGCTTCGAGGCGGCCGCGCGGCTGTCGAACATCACACTGGCGGCGGGCGAGTTGTTCCTCACGCAGTCGGCGGTGAGCCGGCAGATCAAGGCGCTGGAGCAGCACCTGGGGGTGGCGCTGTTTGTACGTCAGCATCGCGGCCTGGCGTTGACCGAAGCGGGCCGGCGTTACTTCGATGCCGTCGCGCAGGCGCTCAAGTTGCTGCGCGCCGCCGCCGACGACTTGCGCGGCGCGCCGCGTAGCCTGACAGTCACCACCACGCCCGGCTTCGCTTCGCTTTGGCTGATTCCGCGCCTGGCGGAATTCACTCGCACGCATCGCGACATCGATGTGCGCATTTCGGCCACTTACGAAGCTCTCGATCTGGAGCGCAAGGGCGTGGATTTCGCGATTCGCTACGGCGCGGTCAAGCCGGCCGGCGCCACCTGGCTGTTTGGCGAGCGCTTGATGCCGATGGCAAGTCCTCTCCTGCTTGGCGATCCCAGGCGCCCGCTCAAAGAGCCCTCTGACCTGCAACACCACGTGCTGCTGCACATGGACCAGGATGCCACCCAGATACCGTGGATGGACTGGAACACCTGGTTTCGCGCGGTCGGCATTGACGAAGTCAAGCCGGCCGGCATTTTGCGTTTCGCGCGTTATGACGAAGTGATTTCGGCGGCGCTGGCGGGGCAGGGAGTGGCGCCGGGCGGCATGCCCTTGCTGAAGCAACACTTGCGCGACGGTCGGTTGGTCGCCTTGTTCGGCAAGTCGCTGGCGACGCCGCGCGGCTATTACCTGATTGAATCGGCCAGCGCCGGTAGCAGCGAGGCGGCGCGCGATTTCGCGCGCTGGGTCAAGCGCGAGGCCGCCAGTGCCAAGCTGGCTGCCAGCTGAGGTGCTTCCCGACCTGGCCAATCGCCAGGCGGCGAATGACCGAGAATTGCAGAATCCAAGACAAAAACATGCCTCCGGCGAGGCTGTGATGTTTTTGGTAACGATCAATCGCATAGTGGCCAAGACCGGCGAAACGGGGGTTCCAACATAAAATTCGCACGCGGCGATTTTGTTGCAACCCATGAATGCTTCAGTAAACGGACCCCGGTGCCATGCCCATATTCATACAAGCCTTCGATCCACGCAGCGAAACCGCACTGGTCACCGGTGCCGGCAACGGCATTGGTCGCGCCATTGCGCAGGGCCTGGTGGCTGAAGGTGTGCGCACCGTGTTCGCCGATATCAACGCCGATACCGTAGCCGCCGCGGTCAAGGCGGCTGCCGATCCAAAGCTCGCGATCGCCTGGATTGGCGACTTGGCGGAACGCGCCGAGTGCGAACGCCTGCTCGCCGAAAGCCGCGCCCACCTGGG
>JAYVWK010000379.1:0-3709 GCA_043786185.1 Burkholderiales bacterium | reverse complement strand
CTCATCCTCAGGCAGCGGCGGGAAGCGCCCGCGTATCACTTTCCTGCGCTAGCAGGGCGACAAATTCGGCACGTGCGGAAGGGTCCTCGACCATTCTGGCGATCAGTTCCTCCTTGCGGCGACTGCGCCATTGGGCCAAAAGAGTTTGCAGCGCGTGGCCAAATTCGGCGCGCACAATCTCCGGATCCTTGTCAAACTCAAGCTCTTCGACCAACGCGCGGCGCAGCAGCGGTTCCACCGGCGTTCCGGCGAAGGCCTCTGCCAGCGCGGCGGCCTTCGGCAGCACCGGAGCGGCGCAAATCGCGTCGATGACATCGAGCACCGGTGAATCCGGCGGAATCGCATAACGGTGATCCGCGACCGCAGGCAACAGAGCCAGGTTACCGTCGCGCACCAGAAGGCGCAGCAGATGCTCATCGAGCGGCGTGATGGCGGCGCGCGCAGCACGCCTGGGCGCGCTACGCAACACCGACGCCTGTGCCTTGAGTTCACACAGGCGCTCGACCTCCGAAGCCGTCATGTCGACAATCTCCGCAATCGCCTTCACCAACCCCAGGCGCAGCCCAGGCGCGGTGACCCGCTGCAAATGCGGCTTGGCCGCGCTCACCAGACCGGCCCGCCCCTCGGCGGTATCCAGATCGACTTCGAGCTTGAGATGGTCGAGCAAAAACCGCGACATCGGCATTGCGCCATTTTCGAGCAGGGCGAACGCCTCACGGCCGAACTCCCGAATGTAGGAATCGGGATCGTGTTCGGCCGGCAGGAACAGAAACGAAAAAAGCTTGTCATCGGAGGTGAGAGCCAGGCTGTTTTCGAGCGCCCGCCAGGCCGCACGGCGGCCGGCACTGTCGCCATCGAAACAGAAGATCACATGCGCGGTCTGCCGCACCAGCTTTTGCACATGTGCCTGTGTACACGCCGTGCCAAGCGTCGCCACCGCGTAGGCCACGCCATGCTGCGCCAGCGCCACCACGTCCATATAGCCTTCGACCACCAGTGCGCGACCCGCCTCGCGAATCGCCTGGCGCGCCTCGTACAGGCCATACAACTCGCGCCCCTTTTCAAACAGCGGCGTCTCCGGAGAATTCAGGTACTTGGGCTCGCCTGCCCCGATCACCCGTCCTCCAAACCCCACCAGTTGGCCGCGGCTGTTGCGGATCGGAAAGGTCACCCGGCCGCGAAAGCGGTCGTAGCGCCGCCCCTTTTCACCATCAATCACCAGGCCGGTTTCGGTCAGGGGCTTGCCAAGGTAGTCGTCGCCATAGACCGCCTCAAGCGCATTCCATTCGTCCGGCGCGTAACCCATGCCGAAATGCTTGGCGACCTGGCCGCTCAGACCACGCCCCTTGAGGTATTCAATCGCAACAGGCTCGGTCTTGAGCCGGTCGCGATAAAAGCGGTTGGCCTGCTCCAGCAATGCCACCAGCGCCGCCGCGCCGGGCCCGTCGCGCTGCAGGTTTTCGTCACCGCCACGCACATCGGGGACCGTCAGCCCCACCGATTGCGCCAGGTCTTTGATCGCCTCGACATACGAGAGCCCGGTATGCTCCATCAGGAAACCAATTGCCGAGCCGTGCGCTCCGCAGCCAAAGCAATGGTAAAACTGCTTGGTCGGACTGACGGTGAATGAAGGTGATTTCTCGTTGTGAAACGGGCACAGCCCCATCAGGTTGGCGCCGCCCTTCTTCAACTGGACGTGCTTGCCCACCACGTCGACGATGTCGACGCGGTTGAGGAGGTCGGCAATGAAGGTCTGAGGAATCATGGGCGCTAGCCAAAAATCATTCTATGCCTAAACTCAAGAGGCAGGCCGGCACCTTATGAGTAGCGTTTGGTGCCGCGAAACCGGCTCAAGCGCTCTGCAAAAAAGCCCCGCGTAGCGGGGCTTTTTCCATTCTTTGCAGCCCGGCCGTGCACGGCCGGGCGACAGCCGCCGCGCTCAGGCGAAGTTCTTGGCGACGAAATCCCAGTTGACCAGATTCCAGAACGCCTCGACGTACTTGGGCCGCGCATTGCGGTAATCAACATAGTAGGCGTGCTCCCAAACGTCACAGGTGAGCAAGGGCTTGTCGGCGCCGGTCAGCGGCGTGGCGGCGTTCGAGGTTGAAGCCAGGTCGAGCGAGCCGTCGGCTTTTTTCACCAGCCAGCCCCAGCCGGAGCCAAAGGTGCCGACTGCGGTTTTGGTGAACTCTTCCTTGAACTTGGCGAACGATCCCCATTTCTTGTTGATCGCATCGGCCAGCGCGCCGCTAGGCTCGCCGCCGCCCTTGGGCGACAGGCCCATCCAGTAAAACGTGTGGTTCCAGACCTGCGCGGCGTTGTTGAACATGCCAGCGGAAGATTTTCTTGTGATCTCCTCTAAGCTCATGCCCTCAAATTCGGTGCCTTTGATCAGGTTGTTGAGATTGGTGATGTAAGTCTGGTGATGCTTGCCGTAGTGAAACTCCAGGGTTTCCTTGGAAATATGCGGCGCCAGCGCGTCGAGCGCGTAGGGCAATTCGGGCAGCTTGTGTTCCATCGTATTCTCCGTGGCGAAAAAGAAAGCAGGTTCAGTACTCGAAAACAGTTTCGGGTGTCCCGGTTTCAATTGTAGGGCAAGGCTGGCTCGCTGCGGCAAACCTCCATTCAGTAGGGTTTTTCCACGCGCACCAGCACGCCTCCGCGTGCCAGCGTCAATTCGAGCGCATCGCCCTGGGCCAGCGCCGCCGCATCGCGTACCGTGCGACCGTCAGTTGTGCGCACAAGCGCATAGCCACGCGCCAGCACCTTCAACGGGTCGAGGTGCACGAGGGCGACCTGCGCGGCGGCAAGGCGCTGCGCGGCCGCCTGCAATTGTGCGCGCCCGGCACGCGCATGGCGTTGTGCCAGGCCGCCCAGGCGGACCCGCTGCGCACCCAGCGCAGGGCCGCGCAGGCGCTGCGCGGCCCGATCCAGACGTGAGCGCGATTCCTGGCTGGCCCGCGCAGCCGCCGTCGACAACCGCACGCCCAGGTCGGCGAGTCGGCGCCGCTGATCGGCCAGGCGCTGACTTGGTGTCACCAACTCGCGCGCAGCCCAGTCGAGTCGCTGGCGCCTTGCGGCAATCACCCGCTCAACGACCCGCGACAAGGCGCGCGCATGCTGCGTCAGTTCGGCCAGCATGGCCTGGCGCGAAGGTGCCGCCAATTCTGCGGCAGCTGTCGGTGTCGGCGCGCGCAGATCCGCCACAAAATCGGTAATGGTGAAGTCGGTCTCGTGGCCAACTCCGGAAATCACCGGAATGTCACTTTCGGCTACCGCGCGCGCCACCACTTCTTCATTGAATGCCCACAGATCATCGATGCTGCCACCGCCGCGACAGACGATCAGTACCTGCGTTTCAGCGCGCCGATTGGCCGTTGCCAATGCGGCGGCGATGCGCAAGGCGGCGCCTTCGCCTTGTACCGGTGTCGGATAGACGATCACCTCGATCATCGGTGCGCGTCGCCTGAGGGTGGTGAGCACGTCGCGCAGCGCCGCCGCGCCGGTCGAAGTGATGACACCAATGGCGCGCGGCAACGCCGGCAACGCGCGTTTGCGTTGCGCATCGAACAGTCCTTCACGGGACAGCTTTTCCTTCAGCTTCAGGAAGGCCTCGAACAGGGCGCCGGCGCCGGCACGCACCAATCCATCCACGTTGAGCTGGTAATCACCACGCGCTTCGAACAGCGTCAGCGTGGCGCGCACTTCC
>JAYVWK010000378.1:0-3900 GCA_043786185.1 Burkholderiales bacterium | reverse complement strand
GTGGCCGCCGGCGTTGTGCCCGCAGCAGCGGCAGGCGCAGCAGCGCTTGCCACCGGTTCCGGGCTGGCCTTGAACCAGCCCATGATGCGGCTGATGATGCCGCCGGACTCCTGCGCCGCGGTTGCCGCAGCCGCTACCGGCGCGGCGGCCACCGCTGCCTCCGGTTCGGCAGCACGCATCGGCGCCGGCGCTTCCGGGGTGATGCCCTTGACCGCGGGTTCGAGCTTCTTGACCTGCGCGCCAGGTTCCTTGCGCTTGTAGCCGCCTTCGGTCGATGGCTCCTCGACCTGGTCGAAACTGGCCTTGGTGGATTCAGCCTGGTCATCGAAACGCAGGCGTTCGATAGTGTGGTGCGGAGTTTCCAGATGGATGTTCGGAATCAGCAGAACATGGACCTTCTGGCGCGCCTCGATGCGGTTGATCTCCAGGCGCTTTTCGTTCAACAGGAAGGTCGCTACATCGACCGGCACCTGCGCGCGCACCGTCGATGTGTTGTCCTTCATCGCCTCTTCCTGGATCATGCGCAGGATATGCAGGGCGGAGGATTCGGTATCGCGGATATGGCCGGTGCCGTTGCAGCGCGGGCATACGGTGTGGCTGGCCTCGGCCAAGGCTGGACGCAGGCGCTGGCGCGAAAGCTCCATCAGGCCGAAGCGCGAGATTTTGCCCATCTGCACGCGCGCCCGGTCGGGCCGCATCGCGTCCTTCAACTTCTGCTCGACATCGCGCTGGTTGCGCGCCGATTCCATGTCGATGAAGTCGATCACGATGAGCCCGCCCATGTCGCGCAAGCGCAACTGGCGCGCGGCTTCCTCGGCGGCTTCCATGTTGGTGCGGAATGCGGTTTCCTCGATGTCGCTGCCGCGCGTGGAGCGCGCCGAGTTGACGTCGATGGCGACCAAGGCCTCGGTGTGGTCGATCACGATCGCACCGCCGGAGGGCAGCTGCACGGTGCGCGAATAGGCCGATTCGATCTGGTGCTCGATCTGGAAGCGCGAGAACAAGGGCACATCGTCACGGTAACGCTTGACGCGGCCCTCGGTATCGGGCATCACCAGCGACATGAAGGTCTGGGCCTGCTCGAAGATGTCGTCGGTGTCGATCAGGATCTCGCCGATGTCGGGCGAGAAGTAATCGCGGATGGCGCGGATCACCAGGCTCGATTCAAGGTAGATCAGGTTGGCGCCCTTGAGCGACTTGGCGGCCGTCTCGATGGCGTCCCACAGTTTCAAGAGGTAGTTCAGGTCCCACTGCAACTCGGCGGCTTCGCGGCCGATGCCGGCGGTGCGCGCGATCAGGCTCATGCCCTCGGGGTACTGCAGTTGGTCCATCACCTCCTTGAGTTCCTGCCGGTCATCGCCCTCGACACGGCGCGATACGCCGCCGCCGCGCGGGTTGTTGGGCATCACCACCAGGTAGCGCCCGGCCAGCGAGATGAAGGTGGTGAGCGCCGCGCCCTTGTTGCCGCGCTCGTCTTTTTCCACCTGCACCAGCAGTTCCTGGCCTTCGCGCAGGGCTTCCTTGATGGTGGCGTCGCGCACGGCGACACCCTCGCGGAAGTAACTGCGCGAGATTTCCTTGAAGGGAAGAAAGCCGTGGCGGTCTACGCCGTAGTCCACGAAGCAGGCTTCGAGCGAGGGCTCGATGCGGGTGATGACACCCTTGTAGATGTTGCTCTTACGCTGCTCCTGCCCGGCGATTTCGATGTCCAGATCGATCAGCTTCTGGCCATCCACGATGGCGACGCGTAGTTCCTCTGCGTGCGTCGCATTGAATAACATGCGTTTCATTGATTGCTCCTGGCGCGCGCGGCGCTGCCGCATCCCATGGCCGGTCGATTTCGCCGTGACGCACACGCAAACGCGCGGCCGGGGCAGCTGGATGGCTGGCGGACGTGCGCGCAGCGAGCATTCGGGAAGCTGTTCCCAGAAGGCCTAGCGCGAGGGTGAAAAAGAGGATGGTCACTTGGGGGCTGTCAGTCCGGATTGGATAAGGCTTCCGAACATTTCAATTGGGCGGTTTGGCGCGCGAATTCTTCTGCGTTGGGATTCGCTCTTGTCATTAGATATGGCGAGCGATAAGCCGGCCGGAGAAAGGTGAAAGGTGCGGGTGACCAGAATTTTTTTCAGGCGCGCCATTGGCGACAGATGCGGTCCAAATCGCCGATAATCGAATCGTCTCCGCTAGGGAGGCGAAAGACTGCTGGAGCTTTCGACCGAACCTCGTGATTCCTGCGCTTGACTTGCAAGCGCTTGAAAAAACCGCAGGTTCTTGTGCCTGATGGAATGCCGGTCACACCTCTCCGACCCGTGGATTATATATGGAAACACCGAACCAGTTCCTCAGGTTGAGAAAGTCCCTCTTGCAAGATACTGAATTGAAAAGACTCTTGGTCCGAGAATGTCTGTTCCTGGGATTCGTTCAGCGTTCATGCGTAAATGAAGCCACCAGCTAAGCCGGCGTCGAAACTGCTTGAGATCGGCGTGGATTCGGCCGGCCAAAGGCTCGACAACTTCCTGCACAAAAGCTTGAAGGGCGCGCCGCAAAGCCTGGTCTACCGCATCATCCGGTCAGGCGAAGTGCGCGTCAACAAAGGGCGCGCCAAGCCCGATACCCGGCTCGATCTGGGTGATCTGGTGCGGGTGCCGCCGATTTCGCTGGAAGCAGCCGCGGCCAAAGGGGTGGTTGCCGGTGCGGCAACTGCCGGAGCGGATTTCCCCGTGCTGTTCGAAGATGAAAGCATTCTGGCCATCGACAAGCCGGCCGGTGTGGCGGTGCATGGCGGCAGTGGCTTGCGTTTCGGCGTGATCGAGGCCCTGCGCGCGGCGCGGCCGAACGCCCGCTTTCTCGAACTGGTGCATAGGCTCGATCGCGACACCTCGGGCATTTTGCTGCTGGCCAAGACCCGCCCCCTGCTGGTGGCGATGCACGAGCTGCTGCGTGAGGGGCGCATCGACAAACGTTATCTGGCTTTGGCCCGCGGGGTCTGGCCGCATGCCGCCAAACACCACATCACGACCAAGCTTGCGAGTTTCATGACAAGCGAGGGTGAACGCAGGGTGCTTGAGGCGGACCATGATGGCTCCAAGGAAGCGCATTCGGTGGTCAACCTGATGCACCGCTACGCCGATGCCACCCTGCTCGAAGTGCAGATCAAGACCGGGCGCACGCACCAGATCCGCGTGCACCTGGCCTCGGCCGGCCACCCGATCGCCGGCGACGACAAGTATGGCGATTTCGCCTTCAATCGGGCAATCGGCAAAGCAGGTTTCAAGCGCATGTTCCTGCATGCGGCTAAAATTTCGTTTGTTCACCCGCATAGCGGCCTGCGCGTGCGCTTCGAATCCCCGCTGCCGCCCGAGTGCCAGGCGTACCTGGGTACATTGGCCAAGCCGGACGTCGATGCGCGAGCGGCAAAAACCGCCAGCGCCCCGCTTGAATAGGCGGACCAGCTTGTGGCTGGTTCGCTTTCGGGGCGGCCGTCTTGCTTTTCACTTACCGCTTCCGGCTACCGAGAATGCTTGACAAGACTCTTCCAAAAAAGCACCGGGCATGCAGTTGGCACCCCCGGGGATTCGCCTGCAAATGAAAAACTACGACCTCATCGTGTTCGACTGGGATGGCACGATCATGGATTCCACCTCCGTGATCGTGATGTCGATCCAGGAGGCAGCGCGCGATCTCGGCCTGCCGGTGCCGGCCGACTCGATTGCCAGCCATGTGATCGGCCTGGGCCTGACGGACGCCTTGCAGATCGCCGTGCCGCAGTTGGACAAGGCGGACTACCCGCGCATGGTCGAACGCTACGTCGCGCACTGGCGCGCGCATGAAGACGACCTGGTGCTGTTCGCCGGTGTGCGCGAACTGCTGGACGATCTCAAGCGGCGTGACTACCGGCTC
>JAYVWK010000377.1:0-23019 GCA_043786185.1 Burkholderiales bacterium | reverse complement strand
TCTTTACTTCCATCCACAACGAATTTAGACGCATTGACTGCAGTGCCCTTACAAAACAGAAACGGCGGATGAGCCCGATGCTCCCGCCGCGATCGCTGCACTCTTCTGCCCCGCACCGCGCTTGAACAGCGCCGCACGTTCCATCAGAGCTTCGCGCAGATGACCCAAGCCTTCGCGGGTGCGCGCGCTCACGTACAACCTTGAAATATTAGCATATTCATCACGCTCCACGCCTGCGCGAAAGCGCGCGCCGCCGGCTTCGGTCCCCAGGTCGATCTTATTCCACACCAGAATCTGCGCCACGCCGGCGGCGCCGATTTGCCCGAGCACCGCCTCAACCTCGGCGATCTGCTCCATGCGCGCCGGCGAGGCCGAATCGACCACATGCAGCAACAGGTCGGCCTGCACTGTCTCTTCAAGCGTGGCGCGAAAAGCAGCCACCAGGGTGTGTGGCAGGTCGCGAATGAATCCAACGGTGTCGGACACCACGATTTCAAGACCTTCGCCCAGGTGCAGGCGGCGCGAAGTCGTATCCAGGGTCGCGAACAACTTGTCGGCGGCGTATGAGTCGGCTTTGGTCAAGGCGTTAAAAAGGGTTGATTTCCCGGCATTTGTATATCCGACCAATGACACCGAAAACACCCCGCTGCGGGTGCGTGCGCGGCGCTGCACGTCGCGTTGACGTTGCAGTCGCTCCAGACGGGTACTCAAGAGCTTGACCCGATCGCCGAGCAGGCGGCGATCGGTTTCCAGCTGGGTTTCGCCCGGGCCGCGCAAACCGATGCCGCCCTTCTGGCGCTCCAGGTGGGTCCAGCCGCGTACCAGGCGGGTGGCCAGATGCCGCAACTGGGCAAGTTCAACTTGGATCTTGCCTTCGTGGCTTTTGGCGCGCTGGGCGAATATGTCGAGGATCAGCGTGGTGCGGTCGACTACCGGCACCTTGAGCAGGCGCTCCAGGTTGCGCTGTTGCGCCGGCGACAAAATGTGGTTGAGCACCGCGATGGCGGCACCGGCAGACTCGATCGCGGCGGCAATCTCTGCGACCTTGCCGGAACCCGCGAACAAAGCCGGATCGGGGCGTGCCCGCCGCCCGCCTGTGAGGCTGGTCTCGATCAGTCCGGCGCTCTGGCTCAGCAGCCGAAATTCGGCCACGGCGTCGGCATGGTCACCTGCGCCGAAATCGAGACACACCAGCGCCGCCAGATTGGCGCTGTTGTCAAATGCCTTGCGTTTTGGCGCCTGGTAGGAATCCAGCATGCAAGCGTTACCAGGCCGGAGCGCCGGAGCGCTTCAGCGAAATCAGGCTTCGCCTTCCGTTTCCAGGCTCATGTTCACCGGGCGTGACGGTACCACAGTCGAGATGGCGTGCTTGTAGACCATTTGCGTGACTGTGTTCTTGAGCAGCACGACGTACTGGTCGAAGGATTCGATCTGCCCTTGCAGCTTGATGCCGTTCACCAGGTAAATCGCCACCGGCATGTGCTCGCGCCGCAGGGCATTGAGGAACGGGTCTTGTAGCATTTGCCCTTTGTTGCTCATGGTAAAGCTCCAGTCTAATTGTTGAAATTTCAATGTACGGAATCGTCAAATCGTTGGCAAGCACGGGCGCTGCCGGCATTGTCGATTGCGAGCTTGCGGACGCGACCGGCGCTGTCTGCGGATTTCAGGACTCCGCGTAGGGGTTTCGCCCGAGTTTGAACTGCACCTGTAATGGAGTGCCTTTGAGCCGAAAAGTTTCCCGAAAATAGCCTTCCAGGTAGCGCCGGTAGCTGTCCGGCACCTGTTGCAGCGAGTTTCCGTGCACCACGATGATCGGCGGGTTCATGCCGCCCTGGTGCGCATAGCGCATTTTCGGGCGCGACATGCCGGAGCGCGGCGGTTGCTGCCGCTCCACCGCCTCCTGCAGGGCGCGCGTGATGCGCGGTGTCGAGAGCTTGGCGGTGGCGGCCGCGTAGGCCTCGCCCACCGACTTCATCAGGGCGCCTATACCCTGCGCCTGGCGCGCCGAAATGAAGTGGACATTGGCGAAATCGAGAAATTTGAGCTTGCGCGCGAATTCGTGCTTGACCCTTTCGCGCGCGTAAGCGTCCAGTCCGTCCCACTTGTTGATCGCCACCACCACCGCACGCCCGGCTTCCAGGATGAAGCCCGCGATATGCGCATCCTGATCGGCGATGTCCTGCTGCGCGTCCAACACCAGCACCACGATGTTGGCGTCCGAAATCGCCTGAATGGTCTTGATCACCGAAAACTTCTCGATGGTCTCGAATACCTTGCCGCGCCGCCTGAGGCCGGCCGTATCGATCAGGGTGTAGGGCTTGCTGTCGTAGTCGAAGTCGATCGAGATCGCATCGCGGGTGGTGCCGGGCTGATCGAAAGCGATGACCCGCTCCTCGCCCAGGAGGGTATTGACGAGGGTCGATTTACCGACGTTCGGGCGCCCGGCAATGGCAATGCGCGGCCGCTTTTCAACGCCTTCCGCGGGTGCCGCATCTTCTTCCGGAAAGGGCTCCAGCGCCAGCTCGATCAGTTCGCGCACGCCGTCGCCGTGTGCCGAGGAAATCGAGCGCGGTTCGCCCAGGCCCAGTTCGAAGAACTCGTTGGCCATGCCCGAAAGCGTCATGCCCTCAGTCTTGTTGACTGCCACCAATGCCTTGCGCCCCGACTTGCGCAACATCTCGGCAATGGTGTGGTCGTGCCCGGTGACACCGGCGCGGCCGTCGGTGAGGAAAATCACTACATCAGCTTCTGCGATCGCCTGCGAGGCCTGCTTGGCCATTTCACCCACGATGCCGGATTTTGCATCGGGCTCGAACCCGCCGGTGTCGATCACCAGGAACGGGCGGGCGCCAACGCGACCGTGACCGTAGTGGCGATCGCGCGTCAAGCCCGGGATGTCAGCGACAAGTGCATCGCGCGACTTGGTCAGGCGGTTGAAGAGGGTCGATTTTCCGACGTTGGGCCGGCCGACCAGTGCGATCACCGGCTTCATGGAGTCTGGAATGGCACGCCGCTTGGACTACCGGGGCCGCAGGAAAGCGAACGGCAGCGACAGGCGCACCGTCTGCTGGTGGACCCGGATTATAGCATCCGCATACCTGCCAACGGCGCTCGAGGCTGGCCTATCGAAAGCGTGCGAGCGCCTCCGCCGCGCGCTCCACGGCAATGATTTCAAGGCCGGGAATTGCGCTTTTGGGCAAGTTGGCCTTGGGAATCAGCGCTTGGGTGAAGCCCAGCTTGGCCGCTTCGCGCAAGCGCTCCTGGCCGCGCGGTGCCGGCCGGATTTCGCCGGCCAAGCCTACCTCACCAAATACCACCAGGCCGCGCGGTAGCGGCTTGCCCTTGAGTGAAGACATGATCGCCAGCAACACCGCCAGATCGGCGGCCGGTTCACCGATCTTGACGCCGCCCACCGCGTTGATGAAGACGTCCTGATCGTAGCAGCCGACGCCTGCGTGCCGGTGCAGCACCGCCAGCAGCATCGCCAGGCGATTCTGGTCGAGCCCGACCGAGAGACGGCGCGGATTGGGCGCGTGGGCTAAGTCCACCAAGGCCTGTATCTCCACCAGCAGCGGGCGCGTGCCTTCCTGGGTCACCAGCACCGCCGAGCCTGGCACGTCATGATCATGCTGCGACAGGAACAGCGCCGACGGATTGGACACGCCCTTCAGGCCACGATCGGTCATGGCGAAAACACCCAACTCGTTGACCGCGCCAAAGCGGTTTTTGAAGGCGCGTATCAGGCGGAATGACGAGTGCGTGTCGCCTTCAAAATACAGCACCGTGTCGACAATGTGTTCAAGCACCCGCGGGCCGGCGATGGTGCCCTCCTTGGTGACATGCCCAACCAAGACGATCACGATGCCGGTCTGCTTGGCGATGCGCGTGAGTTGTGCGGCGCATTCGCGCACTTGCGACACCGAGCCGGGTGCCGCCGAGAGCGCGTCCGAATACAGCGTCTGGATCGAATCGATCACCGCCACCGAGGGCATTTCCGCCAGCAGTGTCGCCTGAATCTTCTCGAGACTGATTTCGGGCAGCAACCTCAACCCCGGAGCATCCAGCCCCATGCGCTGAGCACGCAAAGCCACCTGCTCCGCAGATTCTTCGCCGGTCACGTAAAGCACCTTGGCGGTGGCCGACAGCCCGGCCAGTGCCTGCAACAGCAGCGTGGATTTGCCAATGCCCGGGTCGCCACCGATCAGCACCACGCCGCCCGGCACGAAACCGCCGCCCAGGACGCGGTCGAATTCGTCGATGCTGCTGCCTATGCGCGGCGTATCGCGGGTTTCAATCTCGGCCAAGGACTTGAGCGCGCCGCTGGCGGCAAGCCCGCCCGGCCCTGTGCCGTAGCGGTTGGTGGTGGCGCCCTTGGCCGATTCCAGTCGCACCTCGGACAAGGTATTCCAGGCACCGCAATCGGGGCACTGGCCTTGCCATTTGGGCGCATCCCCGCCGCACTCGGAGCACACATAAGCGGTCTTGACCTTGGCCATTCACATCTTTCGTTCGGGGCGTGACGGTGGCCGCGGCCAGCCCACGCCACAGAAGCCTTCAGATTTCAAGCGCAGGAACGCGCGCCGCCAGTGCGCAAAACAACTCGTACGAAACCGTGTCGGCAGCCGTCGCCACCTCATCAGCCGGCAGGTCGGCCCCCCACAGCACGACCTTGCTGCCAAGGTGCGCCTGCGGCACCGCGCTCAGATCGACATACAGCATGTCCATCGCCACCCGGCCGAGGGTGCGGGTACGCACCCCGTCGACTAGGATCGGGGCGCCGACCGCGTTGCCGGCAGGCGCATGGCGCGGATAGCCGTCGGCATAGCCGCAGGCAACCACGCCGATACGGGACTCGGCCTTGGCGCGATACTTGAAGCCGTAGCCCACGCCTTCACCGCGCTTCAAGGTCTGTAATGCAATGATCTGGCTGGTCAAGGTCATGACAGGTTGCAGCCCGAGTTGCGCAGCGCTCTGGTCGGGAAACGGTGAAGCGCCATAAAGCGCGATGCCCGGTCTCACCCAATCGCCGTGGGTTTCGGCATAGCGCAGAATCGCCGCTGAATTGGCCATGCTGGCCGGCGCATCGAGCTGGCTTCCCAATGGTGCGAACAGTGCCATCTGGTCGGCCACACCCAGGGGGCCGTCGGCATCGGCGAAATGCGTCATCAGTGTCACCGACTTCACCTGCGGCATACCCTTCAAGCGTGCGTGTGCTTGAGGCACGGCGTCTGCGACAAAGCCCAGCCGGTTCATGCCACTGTTGCACTTGAGATACACATCCAGCGGTCGCCTCAATGTCGCGCGCTTAAGCATTTCGATTTGCGCCACATGGTGGATCACCGGCGTCAGGTGCAGCGCGTCGACTGTTTCAATATCACGCACCTCGAACATACCTTCGAGCAGCAGGATCGGATGCGCGAACCCGGCTTCGCGCAAGCGCGCCGCTTCGTTCAGATCGAGCAAGGCGAAACCGTCGGCGGCACGCATCGCGCCGGCGGCGCGCAACAAGCCATGTCCGTAGGCATTGGCCTTGACCACAGCCCACACTCGCGCATTCGGCGCAGCCTTGCGCACCACTGCGAGGTTATGCGCAAATGCGCCTAAGTCGAAGCTGACCTGGATCGGGCGCGGCATGCTTTCAGCTCGACCAACATGCGGCCGACGGCGCCATTCGCCCGCCGGCGCATGCTGCGGTCAATGCTGCGGAAGGGGCGCCGAAGTACCTCGCCGAAGGAACGTCGTTCAAGGCTAAATCCTTGATTTGCGTGAAGGTTTTCGTGCTATAAAGCCGGGCGCATGCGCCAGGTACCGGATCGTTGCAGTGGTCGTTGCAGTGGTCGTTGCAGTGGTCGTTGAAGCGGGCGCGTGTCATGCTTCGATTCTAATTCACAAGGACACGATGAAACCCGGCTTTTACACCATCATGGCAGCGCAGTTTTTTTCCTCGCTTGCCGATAACGCCCTTTTTGTCGCTGCCATCGAGTTGCTCAAAAGTGAAGGCGCGCCGGAATGGCAGCGTGCCGCGCTAGTGCCGATGTTCGCCCTGTTCTATGTGGCACTGGCACCGTTCGTGGGCGCGTTCGCCGATCTGCTGCCCAAGGGGCGGGTGATGTTTCTCTCAAATACGCTCAAGGTGGGCGGCTGCCTGATGATGCTGTTTGGTGTCCACCCCTTGATCGCCTATACCGTGGTCGGCATGGGCGCGGCGGCTTATTCGCCGGCCAAGTACGGCATTCTCACCGAGCTGTTGCCACCGTCGCAATTGGTCAAGGCCAATGGCTGGATTGAGGGATTGACCATCGCATCAATCATCCTTGGAGTATTGCTGGGTGGCCAATTGGTAGGGCATCGGGTGTCGGATGCATTGTTGGCGATCGATATTCCCAATCTCGATTTTGGCATCGACACGCCGCCCGAGGCGGCTATCGCGCTCATCATCTTTCTTTATGTGATCGCCGCAGGCTACAATCTTTTCATTCCCTTGACCGGGGCGCCGATGTTGCCGCTGCCGGCGCGACCGGTGGCGTTGCTGACCGACTTCTGGCGCTGCAATTTGGTGTTGTGGCGCGACAAGCTGGGGCAGATCTCGCTGGCGACCACGACCTTGTTCTGGGGCGTCTCCGGCAATTTGCGTTACATCGTGCTTGCATGGGCCGCTGCCGCGCTGGGCTACGGTACCCCCCAGGCGTCAGGTCTGGTCGGCGTGGTGGCCATCGGTACGGCCATCGGCGCGGTGGTCGCCAGCATGCGCATGCGGCTTGACAATGCGACGAGCGTAATTCCTCTGGCCATCGTTATGGGCTTCCTGGTGATCCTCCTGATCTTCATCGACAACGTGTGGGTGGCAGCGCCGTTCCTGATTCTGCTGGGCGGCATCGGCGGTTATCTGGTGGTGCCGATGAACGCGTTGCTGCAGCATCGCGGCCACATCCTGATGGGCGCGGGGCGTTCGATCGCGGTGCAGAACTTCAACGAACAGGCCTGCATCCTGGCGCTGGGTTTCATGTACACCACAGCCACGGGGGCCGGCGTTTCCGCGTTTGCGGCGATTGCCGGGTTTGGTACCCTGGTAGCTTCGGTGATGTGGCTGATCGGTCGCTGGCATCGCAGCAACCTGATTCACCACAAAGCGGAAGTCAACCGCCTGCTGGACATCGCGCGCGACGAAAAGACGCACTGATCGCCGCCTAGTTTGTGGCCGCAGATGGACCCACCCAGTGGGGCGGCATGACAAAGCCGCGGCTGATTTCGCGTGCCTGCGCTGTGCAGTTGTCGAATTCGACGACCATCAGCGCGCCGCCATCCGCGGCGAAATGCATGCGCAGGCGCAGTTCCAGTTCACGCCAGTCAAGCGTTTGCCCTGCAATGCTTGGCCACGCCAACCAATCCAGGCGATCGAGAATGCGGTAGCAGCGATCGCGCACCGGCCAAACGCCGCCGTCGGCTCCCGCATGGCGACGCCACCAGCCGCGTCCATGCGCAGGGTTCAAGCCCGGTGTCGCCACCGGCTGCACTGCAGCGGGATAAAAAAGCCAGCCCTTGACGAAGGCACGTGCCGTGATCTGCTCGATACCGAGGTCGGCCAAGGCCGCCCTGCCGGCCGCAGTTTGCCCCAGGCCAAGCTGGCGTGTGAGCACATGCAGGGCTTTGGCCGCCAGCGTGTCCTGCCCTGCCGGGCCGACATAGCCTGCCATGCCATCGGGCGCGGCCAAACGCAGGTAAAACTTGACCGCCAGTTCCCAATGCGTCGGCACACCGCCATCGCACTCACGCAACAGCAGATCGAAATCGCCCAGCGTGCGCCCGTCGGCACGCACCACCAGGTTCTCGGCCAGTAGTTCGAAGCGGCCGCAATGGGACAGCCAGAATGCGAGCAGGGCTTGCGCCAGAAACCCGACGCGCCGGATGTTGCGCAGCGCGATGAAAGTTTCCAGCGCCTGGGGATCGGCATCGAGCCCCTCCAACCAGGCGCGCGAGTCGCCCAGTTGGCGCGCGCACCACGCGTCGTCCACCACGTTTGCATGACTGCCGCCAGTACATGTCAAAAGGCCGGGTGAGCCGATCAGCCAGGCCAATGAGCGCACCAGCGGGTGCGCATAGGACTGGGCGGCAGTCAAAGCACCGCGGGCGCGTCAGGCAGCTCGTTGTCGTTGCGTGACTGCGGCGGGAAGTGAGCCACCAGCGCGTCGCCGATGCGCTCGATCGCGACGAGCACGCCGGCGCCGGCTTCACCGGCACGAAAGCGCGCCCCGAGTAACTCGCAAATCGCACTCCACGTTTCTTGCGGCAGCTTGCGGGCGATGCCGCGATCGGCCACGATCTCGATGCTCTTGTCGGCCAGCAATATATACACAAGCACGCCGGTATTTCGCTCGGTATCCCATACACGCAGCTTGGAGAAGAGCATCAACGCCCGTTCGCGCGCCGGCGCATTGCGCTTCAGATACGACCAGGGCAGGCCAGCCTCGATGCAAAAGCGGATTTCGCCGTCATGGCGCTTTTCGCTGGCTACGATGGCACGCGAGATGGCATCGATGGAGGCTGGCGGGATGAGTCGTGCGACCATGCACTGATCGGCCAGCAGATGTCGTATGGTGCGCATCGCGCGCTGCCAGCTAGTCATTTCCACCCCAGCCGCCGGAGGCGCCGCCACCGCTGAAATCTCCGCCACCGCCGGACGAAAAACCGCCCCAGGAAGAGCCGCCGGAGGCGCCGCCTCCGCTGCCGAAGCCGCCACCGAATGGGGGTCCGAAGCCGCCGCCGCGCCCGCCCCGCCCACCGCCCATCACCAACAGAAACAGCAGGGCCACCACACCAATTGCCAGGGCCACCCATAGGCTGCCGGCCACCACCCAGGCGATGATGCCGGCGCCACCGGCACCGATGAAGGAACCGCCGGCCCGTCCAAACATGGCCTTGAGAATCGAACCACCGACAATTACGGCGATAAAGCCCATCATCAGCCAGCCTTCGAGGTCGTTGTTGTCGGCGGCGTGGCCCGTTGTCGATGCGGCCGCAGGCGGCGGCAACTTCTCGCCTTCGATCAGGCCGATCAGTTGAGTTACCCCGGCGTCGAGGCCACCGGCGAAATCGCCTTGCGCAAAACGCGGCGACATGCTTTCGCGTATCACGCGCTTGGCGGCCAGATCGGGAATCGCGCCTTCCAGTGCGCGTGCGACATCGATGCGTACCCGCTTGTCATTCTTGGCGATGATGATGATCAATCCGTCGCCGACACCCTTGCGGCCGATCTTCCATACATCGCCGACCCGATGCGCAAAGTCCTCGATCGGCTCCGCTTGCGTGCTGGCGACCATCAGCACGGCGATCTGGCTGCCATGCGCCTGCTCGAATGCCGCCAGTTTGGCCTCAAGGGCGTTGCGTTCGAGCTGCCCGAGGCTTGCGGTCAGGTCGGTGACACGGGTCTTGAGTGCGGGAACCTCAAGAAGAGGCTGCGCCAGGGCCAGGCTAGTGGCCAGCAACAGCCATGCGCCAAGCGCCCAGGTGGACCGTCGCAGCAGCGCCGGCATGGCGTCGACCTGTCCGACCGCCCTACTTCTTGTCCGCAGGTTTATCGAAACTCACCGCCGGCGCGCTCGAGATCGCCTTCTCGCTTTCAACCGTGAAAGAAGCCTTGGTCTGGTAGCCCATCACCATCGCGGTCAGGTTGGAGGGAATCGTGCGCACCAGCACGTTGTAGGCCTGCACCGACTTGATGTACTTGTCGCGCGCGATGTTGACGCGGTTCTCGGTGCCTTCGAGCGTCACGCGCAGGTCGCGGAATCCCTGGTTGGCCTTGAGGTTCGGATAATTCTCCGCCACCACCATCAAGCGCGACAGCGCGCCTGAAAGCTCGCCCTGGGCCGCCTGGAATTTCTGGAAGGCCTGCGGGTCATTGATGAGTTGCGGCGTGGCCTGGATCGCGGTCGCGCGCGAGCGTGCCTCGATCACCCGTGTCAGGGTCTCCTGCTCGAAGTTGGCCTCGCCCTTGACGGTGGCCACGATGTTGGGCACCAGGTCGGCGCGCCGTTGATACTGCGCCAATACCCCGGCCCAGTCGGCTTTGACCTGTTCGTCCAGGCTTTGGAAGTCGTTGTAGCCGCAGCCCGCCAGTGCGGTGGTCAGGAAAATCAACAAGCCGGTCAGCAATTTGCGCATGGGTTGGTCCTCGGTAGGTGGTAAGGCAGCGGCGACTTGCTAAGTGGTGGCGTCAGCTGGTGTTTGCAAGCCCCGCCAGGTGGCGCGCGCGAACAGCAAATCTTCCCAGGCGCGCGCCTTCTCCGTCGGTGCGCGCAGCAGGTAGGCCGGATGGTAGGTGACGATGGCGGGCGTTCCGGCAAAACTGTGCAGGCGCCCGCGCAAGGAGGCAATCGAGGCGTCGCTTGCCAGCACTGTCTGGGTGGCGAAACGCCCCATCAACAGGATCAGCTTGGGCTTGACCAGCGCCACCTGGCGCAGTAGGTGCGGCGCGCAACGCGCGACTTCCTCGGGGGCGGGATTGCGATTGCCGGGCGGGCGGCACTTCAACACGTTGGCAATGTAGACATTCCTGTCGCGCCGCATGTCAAGCGCAGCCAGCATGGCATCGAGCAATTGACCGGCCTGGCCGACGAACGGTTCGCCGCGCGCATCCTCCTCGGCACCGGGCGCCTCGCCGATGATCATCCATTGCGCGCGCTCATCACCGACGCCGAAAACGGTGTTCTTGCGGCTGGCGCACAGTGCGCAGGCGGTACATGTACTGACCGCGGCCTTGAGCGCGGGCCAGTCCATGCGCGCCAGTGCGTCCACCCGCTCTGCCTGGCCAGCGGTCGTTTGTTGCATGCTTTGCGGCATCGCCACTGCGCGAGCGGGCTGCTTTGCCACGAGCGCGTCCTGCGTGCGACCTGCCGCCGACGCTTCGGGCAGCACCGCCGCCGGCGCACTGACGGGCGTCGCAGCTGGCGCATGCCGCATCTTCCACAAGGGGCCGATGCCCATTTCGAGCAACAGATGATCGCGCGCAATGCTCATAGCGTGCGCGACAGCACCAGCGCGTCTTCGCGTCCGCCGTGCGCCGGGTAATAGGCGCGCCGCAGGCCGACCTGGCTGAAACCGGCGGCCGCATAGAGCGCACGCCCTGCGAGATTGCCGGGACGCACTTCAAGCAACATCGATTTTGCGCCATGCCCGCGCGCCGCGCGACTGATCTCCGCCAGCAGGCGCAAGCCATGCCCGCGCCGTTGCGCCGCGCGCGCGATCGACAGATTGAGCAGGTGCGCTTCGTCCAACGCCAGCATCACCACCGCGTAACCGATCAGTTCGTCATCCCGCAGATACAACCAGCTACTGTAACCGGCAGCCAGCGAATCGCGAAAATTTCCCTGCGTCCACGGAAACTCATAGATGTCGTTCTCGATCTGCAGTATTCGGCCCAGGGCCTGCTCGGTCATCGGTGCCAGCCGCGGCAGCACCGGTTTGAAAACCGCGCTCATGCCGCCCGGCGCGCCAGGCGCGCCGCCGCCTGCTCACGTACGTCGAGCGCCACCTTGTCACGCAGGTACAACGGGCCTGCCGCTGCCGCAGCGATCGCACCTCCCTTGGTCCAGGCACGCGCACCAAGCTCCGCCACGGCGCGCGCCTGCGGAAATGCATCTGCGGTCACGTCGGCAAGCTCGTAGGCTGCGGCCAGGGCTGCCGGATGTGCCGCAACACCGCTGCCACATGCATGCCATGCGCCTGCGAGCGCCGGCAAGGCGTCCGGCCGGACCAGCATTGGCGCCTGCACCACCTGCCAATCGGTGCCCGTGCGTTCATAGGCGGCCAGATATAGCTCGCCCATGCGCGCATCGATGCAGGCGATGACCCGGGTGGCGCCGCAAGCATGCGCCAGAGCCTCGAGAGTGACCACCGGCAGCAGCGGCAGATCGCGCGCAAAGGCCAGACCTTGCGCCACGCTGCAGGCGATGCGCACGCCGGTGAACGAACCGGGACCGGCGCCGAAGGCGATGGCATCGAGCATGGCGAAGCTGGCGCCGGCTTCGGCCAGCAAGGCCGTTGCCATCGGCAACAGCAACGAAGAATGGCGTTGCCCGGCGTGCACTACCGACTCGATGACCGTGCCCTCGTGCCACAGGGCACACGAGCAAAGTTCGGAGGAGGTTTCCAGGGCTAGGATGCGCACGCTGCGGCTCGGAGGATCGGCGCGCAAAAAGCGGCGCCGCGGCAATCCCGCAGTATAGCGGTGGCGTCCTGCGTGGGCGCCGGCCGCTGCGCTACGACAAATCGGGCGGACCCTGCGCAGTTCGAGCGGCTCTCGCTACTGCTTAAGCGAACGGATTGTCGCTGCCGCCTGCCGGTTGCGCGCGTCCCGCAGGCCGGCCGGTGAATTCATCCTCGATGTTGTCGCGGTAGTAGCTCCATGGCGACTGGCTTTCGAGCAGGCGACGCGCGATCTCGCGGCCCACTGCCGCGTACTCGATCAATTGACCATTGGTCAATTCAATCTCGAGCACCTGCCGGTCCTCGTCGTAACCCGCAGCCTTTAGAGAACCGCCGTGCAGGCGTTTGCGCTGCATGGCGGTTACAGGATGCGGTTGAACCAGAGCAGGGACAAGCCGGCTGCCAGCATAGCGAACAGCGCGGCAGCCGCCGCGAACAGGGCGCTGATCTCGGTTTCCTTTTTCTCCAGGCTGAAACGGGTATTCAAGGTTTCGTAGACTTTCTTCAAGTCGTTCGCGGTGCCGGCATAGAAATACGTGCCCTGGGTGATGTTGGCAATCTGCTTCAAAGTGTCTTCGTCAAGCTTGACCCGCATCGACCAGCCTTCGAAGCCGATGGTCTCGCCTTTGGTGGTGCCGATGCCGACGGTGAATACCCGCACGCCGCGCTCGGCCGCCATTTTGGCCGCGACCAGCGCATCCGGCCCGGTGGTGCGCTGGCCATCGGTCAGGAGAATGATCGCGCCGTTGTTGTAGGAACCGGCCGGTACCGGCTTGAATTCCGGCTTGGCATCCTTGCGGGGCGGGCCGAACGAGCGACGCGGCGCAGTGTCGCCCATGATCACGCGCGTGACATCGATGCCCGCATCCGGAAACAGGGTCGCCAAAGAAACTACGATGGCGCTGCCGATCGCGGTGCCGCGTTGCAACTGAAAACGGTCGATCGCGTTGAGCACATCCTCGCGACTCTGCGTCGGATACTGCACCACCGAAGCGGTCGCTGCGAAGGAGACCACGCCGATGCGTACATCGCGCGGCTGATCGGCGACAAACGCCTTGGCCGCCGCCTGCGCGGCCGCCATGCGGCTGGGTAGCACATCGACCGCGCGCATGCTGCCCGAAACATCGATCGCCAACACGATCGTTTCATGCTGCGCCGGCAGCGAGATAAGCGCGGTCGGGCGCGACACCGCCGCGATCATCAGGCCGATGGCGACTAAGAACAGCACAGGCGGCACATGGCGACGCCCCTGCTGGCCGCCCGCCAAGGCCTCACGAATCAGCGCAAGGCTGGAATGCTTGAGCAGCGCGCGCTTTTTGCGCCGCACGAGCCACAGGTAAAGCCCGACCAGCGCCGGCAGCAGCAGCAACAGCCAGAGCATTTGCGACCACACGAATTTCATGCCGCCCCCGCCATGTGCGCCGGCAGGCCACCGCCGGCCAGTTGGCTGCGCCGCTTGCGCAAGTCGGCGAAGCGCATCACCGCATCGATCAGCGCGTCGTCGGTGGCCAGTTCCAACACGTCGACCCCGGCCTGGGCGAAACCGGCGCGCAACTCGTTCTCGCGGCGCGTGGCGGCGGCGGCAAAACGTTTGCGAAAACCTGGCTCGTGGGTATCCACATGCAACTGCTCGCCGGTCTCGGCGTCGCGAATCAACACCAGCCCCAGATCGGGCCATTCCATTTCCAGCGGGTCATACAGGCGCACCGCGATCACTTCGTGACGTTGCGTCAGCCGCGCCAGTGCGGGAGCCCAGCCGGGCCGGCTGATGAAATCCGACACCACAAACACCAATGAGCGGCGCGGAATAAAGCGAAACGCGCCCTGCAGGAATTCGTCGAGGTCGGTTTCGCCCGAACCATCGCGTTGCGGCCGCGTCAGCATGCGATGCAGGATATGCAGCACCTGGGCGCGCCCGCTGCGAGCCGGAATCACCGTATCGACGGCGTCACCATAAAACATCGCGCCGACGCGATTGCCGTTGCGCGTGAGCAGGCGCGCCAGCACCGAGACGAATTCAGCCGACAGGCCGCGCTTGCGCACATCGCTCGAACCGAAATCAAGCGAGGGCGAGAGATCCAGCAGGAACCAGGCGGTGACCTCGCGATCTTCATGGAATTGCCGCACATAGGGCTGACCGGTACGCGCGGTGACGTTCCAGTCGATGTGGCGCACGTCGTCGCCGTACTGGTATTCACGCAGTTCAGCCAGATCCAGCCCGAAACCGCGAAACAGGGTTCGATAATTGCCATGGATCGCGCCATCAAGGCGTCGCAGCACGGTCCATTCGAGCCGGCGCAACAGCAACTCCGCGCCACGCGCGCTGCCCGCGGCCGCCGTGCCAGCCACCAGCTTTAGATGGCCCTCAGGCGGCGACTTTGACATGCGCTTCCAGCGGCTTGGCCGGCGCCGCGATCTGGCGCATCACTTTTTCGATCAGCATGTCGGCGCTCATCGCCTCGGCCAGGGCTTCGTAGGTCAGCACGAGGCGATGGCGGAACACGTCGGGCACCAGGTCGGTCACATCCTCGGGCAGCACATAGCTGCGGCCGCGCAGGAAAGCCAGCGCGCGTGCGCCTTCGATCAGGTGGATCGGCGCGCGCGGGCTGACGCCGAAGGAGATGAAGCGCGCCAGGTCGGGCAGGCCGTGTTTGGCCGGATCGCGGGTGGCGCCGGCCAGGCGCACCGCATATTGCATCAGCGAAGGTTCGACATAGCCAGCGCGGCATTCACGCTGCAACGCCGCCAATTGCTCGGTCGAGGCGACTTCAGCCACCACCGTACGCGCCGCCGCGGTCACCCGGTCGACGATCACGAATTCCTCTTCCTCGCTCGGATAGCCCACCAGCACCTTCATCATGAAACGATCGACCTGGGCCTCCGGCAGCGGATAGGTGCCCTCGGTCTCGATCGGGTTCTGGGTCGCCATCACCAGGAACGGCAGCGGTACCATGTGGGTTTCGCCGGCGATGGTGACCTGGTATTCCTGCATCACTTCCAACAGCGCGCTCTGCACCTTGGCGGGGGCACGGTTGATCTCGTCGGCCAGCAACAGGTTGCAGAACACCGGCCCCAAGGCGGTGGTGAATTCGCCGGTCTTCTGGTTGTACACACGGGTGCCTACCAGGTCAGAGGGCACCAGATCCGGCGTGAATTGAATGCGCTTGAAGCCGCCGCGGATGGTACGCGCGAGGGTCTTGACGGTCAGTGTCTTGGCCAGGCCCGGCACCCCTTCGACCAACAGATGGCCCTGGGCTAAGATCGCCACCAGCACCCGCTCAAGGAAATGGTCCTGCCCCACCACCACCTTCTTGATTTCGTACAGCAAGCGCTCCATCAGCGGTTTGACTTCTTCGTAGTCGTTGTCCTTCATTGCCGCTCCCGTGTCAGGTTTGACTGCGATTCAAAATGGCGAGACGCCGATGGCATTGGCCGCGTTCTCGATCGGCACCGCGAATCCGATACCGATAAAGACCCGCTGCTGTGTAGGGTTGAGAATCGCGGTGACAATTCCTACCAGATGGCCGTCGGCGGTGATAAGCGGCCCGCCGGAGTTGCCGGGATTTGCGGCGGCGTCGAACTGGATCAGGTTGCTCAAGGCGCGCTTGCCCTCGGGCGACACGAACTCGCGCTTCAGACCCGAGACCACGCCGGCCGAGGCGGACGGGCCGATGCCGAACGGAAACCCGACCGCGACGACATGGTCGCCGACGGCCAGGTCACCGGTCGAGCGCATGGTGGCTGCCTGCAGGTCGTCAGGGATGGTCTTGGCCTGCAGCACCGCAAGGTCATGCTCGGGTTTGACGCCCAGCACCGTGGCCTCGGACTCGAGGCCGTCGGCAAACGTCACGCGTACCCGTTGGGCGCCGGCGATCACATGCATGTTGGTGAGGATGGTGCCCTTGTCGACGATCACCACACCGGTACCGACGCCGCCATCCATGTCCGCCTCGCCGGTGGCGCCGCTGAATATGCCCTCTACCCGCACCACGGAGGGGCGAATCGCCTCAAAGGCCTTGGCCGCCACCGACGGCAGCGGTTTATTTTCCAGCGAGCTTAATACTGCTGCATCGATGTCTTCCTGGGTGATGTCACGTGCCGAGGGCGCCGTTTTTTGGTGCACAAAAATCGCCAGTGCGGCAATCAGTGCTCCGGCCATCAGCATCATCCAGCGCTCATGGCGCAACATGAACTTCGCGAGACGGCCGCCACTTACGCGGGCGCCCGCGCCGGAGCCCGGGTCGGCAGCCTTGGTCGCCGCAGGCGCGCCCGGGATGGGTGTCGCCGGAAAGCGCGGCGCCGCAGGCACCTGCCCGGCGCGGGAGCGGTTGTTGCTGCTGTAAAGCGGGGTTCTTTTCATCGCATTTTGCCAACTGGGCGGCCCGTCGGACCGAATCCGGATGCCATGAACGTTATCACAGGCCGGCCTGAAAGTGATGAACCGGCCGGCGCATTTCAAGCGCACCGAACCGGACATCCACTTTGGGCACCATCAAGATACGTGCCAATGTCGGCGCCACACCGGCGGCTGGCAGCAGTGGCCCGGATACCGCAGTTACTGTCGCTCGCGATAAATAGTGCGGCCGTGGTCACGAATCTGCTGGCGCAGCTCGCGGCGTTCGTCAGGGCTCATCTGCCGCCCGCCAGGCTGCTCGTTTGACCCGCGCTCCTGGCGGCGCTCCACCTGCTCGCGGCGGAAGTCGTCGCGCGGCCCGCGCCGCTCCTCCTGACCACGACCGACCGCACCGCCCGGTCCCGGCGGGCGGGCGGGCTGTGCCCAGGCCAGCTGGGTGGCTGCAAGGGCGATGCTGCCGACAAGAATGAGAAAGCGTTTCATGGTGTGCGGGTTGACAATTGGCGGAGCGTTATGCAAATACGGACAAAAGTTTACGTCCGCGCAAGTCACACCAACTACAACGGGCCTTGCGTACACAGGTTGACCGATAATACGGCGATGACGGCAGTCATGTGGTAAGAAGTTGTAAGCCGACCGGTACAATTCAGGTCATGGAAACGCAGGAATTCGACTACGTGATCGTGGGCGGCGGCAGCGCCGGCTGCCTTTTGGCGAATCGGCTTTCGGCCGACCCGGCAGTGCAAGTGTGCCTGATCGAAGCGGGCACCGAGGACAACTGGATCTGGATCAACATTCCGGTGGGCTACCTTTATTGCATCGCCAATCCGCGCACCGACTGGATGTATCGCACCGCAAGCGAGCCGGGCTTGAATGGCCGCGACATCCACTACGCCCGCGGCCTGGGCCTGGGGGGCTGCTCCCTGATCAATGCCATGATCTACATGCGCGGCCAGAAGCGCGACTATGACGAATGGGCCGCCTTGACGGGCGATGCCGGCTGGGCCTGGGAAAACGTATTGCCGTTCTTCACCCGGCACGAAAACAGCCATCGCGCAGCCGGTCGCTACCACGGCGTGGCAGGCGAAGTACGGGTCGAACAGCAACGCTTGTCATGGAAAATTCTTGACCGCTTTGCCGAGGCCGCCCTGGAGACCGGCATTCCGCGCGCCGAGGATTTCAATACCGGCAACAACGCCGGCAGCGGCAAGTTCGAAGTCACGCAAAAATCCGGGGTGCGCTGGCATGCGGGCAAGGCTTTCTTGAAGCCGGCGCGCAAGCGGAAGAACCTGGTGATCCGCGATCGCTCGCATGCCACCCGCTTGCAATTCTCAGGCAGGCGCTGCACCGGCGTCGAGGTCACCGGCCCGGGCGGCCCGGCGTTGATCCGGGCGCGCCGCGAAGTGGTACTGGCGGCCGGTGCGATCGGCACGCCCCAATTGCTGCAACTCTCAGGCGTAGGTGCGCCCGATCTGCTGGCTCGCCATCAGGTGGCGTTGGTGCACGCCCTGCCCGGCGTTGGCGAAAACCTGCAAGACCATCTGCAATTGCGCATGGCCTTCAAGGTCAAAGGCATCAAGACCTTGAACACCATGGCCAACAGCTGGTGGGGCAAGGCCAAAATGGGCCTGCAGTATGCACTGCAGCGGCGTGGCCCGCTGACCATGGCGCCTTCGCAACTGGGCGTGTTCTGGCAGTCCGGCCCCGAACATGCCACGCCCAACCTTCAGTATCACGTGCAACCCTTGTCGCTGGACAAGTTCGGCGACCCGTTGCACAGCTTTCCGGCGTTTACCGCTTCGGTATGCAACCTGCGCCCGACCTCGCGCGGGCATGTGCACATCACCAGCGCCGATCCACGCGCCAAACCGGAAATCCGCTGCAACTACCTTTCCACCGCGGAAGATCGCAAGGTGGCGGCGGAAGGGCTGCGGCTGACCCGGCGCATCGTCTCGATGCGCGCGCTCAAGCGTTATGCGCCGGAGGAGTTTCTGCCGGGCCCGCAGTTACAGACCGACGAAGAGTTGGCCCAGGCTGCCGGCGACATCGGCACCACCATTTTTCATCCAGTCGGCACCTGCCGTATGGGGCGCGCCGACGACCCGCTGGCGGTGGTCGATTCGCAACTGCGGGTATTGGGCCTTGAAGGCCTGCGCATCGCCGACGCCTCGGTGATGCCCACCATCACCTCGGGCAACACCAATGCGCCGACCATGATGATCGCCGAGAAAGCCGCCGCGATGATGCTGGCCGACTGATCGCGAAGCTTCGCTATCGCGCCACTGCGGCGGATATTCATGACCAACAGCGATCCCCTTAAGCCCGGCAGCAGGAACGCAGGCGCGGCAGCCTTGCGCGTGCGGGTAGGCAGGCTCGATCTGAAGAATCCGGTCATCTGCGCCTCGGGCGAGCATGTGATGACCGAGGCCGGCATTCGCGCCGCGCTCGCTGCCGGCGCCTCGGTGGTGGTGGCAAAATCGATCAACGAGAACCAGGCCGCGCGCGATCAGTTGGCGCAGACCGACTACCTGCGAACCGGCGACCACTGGGAGCGGCTTGACTGGGCGGGGCACGGCGGCAATATCCTGTGTCGCTCCGGCCTGCAGCCACGTGCCGCCGACGACTGGATCCGCGCCATCGCCGCACTCGATCGCCAGGCGCGCACACAGGATGCCTTTGTCGCGGCCAGCGTGATCCTGGCAGACCTCGAAGCGGCGGTTGTCCTGGCGCGCGCGATCGAGGCGGCCGGCATTCGCCTGCTCGAATTCAATGTCGGCACACCCTACGGCGACGAAGCCACGCACGGTGGCGTGACCACCGAACGGGCGGCCGCGAGGATTCGTGAACAGGTGTCCGCAGTGGCGGCTGCGGTGAAAATCCCGGTCTGGGTGAAGCTCACCGGGCAAAGCGAAAACGTCAGCGCGCTGGCGGTCGCTGCGCGTGAGGGCGGCGCGGCTGCCGTCACCATGATCGGCCGCATGCTGGGCATGCTGCCCGACTTGAATTCGATGGCACCGGCGCTCGATACCAACCTGGGTTATGGCGGCCCCTGGGCCCTGCCGCTGACCTGCTACTGGCTGGCACGCAGTCGCAAACAATTGGGCGCTGGCTACCCGCTGATCGGCACCAACGGCGCGCGCGGTGGCCACGACGTCGCGCGCATGCTGCTGGCCGGTGCCAGTGCGGTCGAAATGTGTTCAGCGGTGATGACCGGCGGCTTCGGCGTGCTCACTGCCGCGATCGATGAGTTGTCGGCCTATCTCGCGCAGCACAACACATCGGCGCCGGCCATCGTGGGCCGCGCCGCCGATGGCGTCCAGGCCTTCGCGGCCCTGCCGGCGCGGGCGGACGCATGGCGCGCGTTCGTGCCCGCCGCCACGCTGGGCGGCTGAAGCGCAAGCCACCCTACTTGGCGGCGTCGGAGAGTTTCAGGTCGACGATCAGCTTCTTGAAGTGCTTGTCCTCGGCATCGAGTACCGCGCGAAACTGGTCCGGGTCCAGGTACATGGTGCTGTTGAAAGTCTTCCTGGTGGCATCGATGAATTCCGGCGACTTCATCGCCTCTGGTATCGCCGCTGTCCACTTGCGGAGAATCGCCTCGGGCGTGCCGCGGGCTGCGAAAAAGCCGAATTTGGTGACGTCCGTCATGTCCAGACCGGCCTCGCGCACGGTCATAAAATTGGGCATCAGCTCGGAACGTTGCGGCCCGGTGATCGCCAGCGGGATCAGCTTTCCCGAGTTCACATGCGGCATGATGGCGTTGGGCAAGCCCACCACCATGTCGACATTGCCGCCCAGTATCGAGGTCACCGCCGGGCCGATGCCCTGGTAGGGCACATGCAGTATCTTGAAATTGCCGGCCGCCGCGATCGCTTCCCCCGCCATATGGGTGGTGGTACCGATGCCGGCCGAACCGAAGGTGACACGGCCGGTATTGGCGCGCCCGTAAGTCACCAGTTCGGGGATTGACTTAAAGGGCGCGTCGGGCCGCACCGCAACCACGAACGGCGTGCCGATGACGTTGCCGATCGGAACGAAATCGGCGCGGTTGTACGGTGTCTTGGTCATGTTCGGGATCACCGTCATCGCGCCGGTGCCGGTGTAGAGCAGCGTATAGCCGTCCGGGTTGGACTTGTGCACCGTGCCGGCACCGATGATGGTGCCGCCGCCGGCAACATTGTCGATCACCAGGGGTTGGCCTAAGATGCGCTGCAGGGCGGGAGCCAGGATGCGTAGCTGCTGGTCGGTGCCGCCGGGCGCGTAGGGCACGATCACGCGAATCGGCCGCGTCGGATAGTCCTGCGCCACGGCGTTCGCCAGCGGCATCAGGGTGACGGCGACGGCAATTGCGAACTGAAAGATGCGCTGCACGGTGGGTGTCTCCTTGATTTTGGTGGTGAGGCCGGTGCGCAAGCATAACCGCAAGCGCCAAGGAGAAACTGGACAAGTCCGTAGATCGAAAATGTCGCTCTGGCAAGCGGCTGAATCGAAAAACGCTTCCTGACCGAGTCCTCATTCTTGCGGAGTTTGCATTCCAGCGACTTGATCAGCGTTTTCGTAACGACACTGCGGCTTCAGCCGATGCCCATGATCCACTGAATCACCTGCTTCATCACGAATCCGAAGATGCCGAAGGCGAGCACGAAAAACAGCACGAAGCTGCCCATGCGCCCGGCCTTCGATTCGCGCGCCACACTCCAGATGATGAAGAGCATCAACACAATCAGGCCGCCCACGCCCCATGTCATGCCCAGATGCGCGAGCTGCGCCTCGGTCAGGCCGAACGCCGTGCCTTCCATGCCTAGCCGACTCCTGCCGAGGCGCGCTTGCGCGAGCGCGATCCGCACCTAGCCGCAGCCCTGCGGCCGCATGCCATGCGCAGCGCTGTGCTCATGACCCGCCACCTTCAGCACGCGCCGGCCACGCTCGTGCATCGAGCAAATCACGGTAGGCATGCCAGGTGGCGTGCCCCAGCAAGGGCACGCTGATCACGAAGCCCGCCATCAGGGTGGCCATGGAAAGCATGGTCGCCAGCATGATGATCCCGGCCCACAAGACCATTGGCAGTGGGTTGTCGCCCACCGCGCTAGCGCTGGCCATGAGCGCCGGCCGCAGCGCGATGCGACGGTCCAGCAACAGCGGCACCGACACGGCGGTGAGCGCGAACACCAGCGCCGCACCGAGGCTGCCTGCCAGCATCCATAACCAGAACAGCAAGGCACCCTGCTGCGCAAGCACGTAATGCAGGAAATCGCGCAAGGTGGCAATCGGCACATCGACAAACGCCTTGAACAAAACGGCCGAGACCAGCACCCAGGCGCTGCCGCAAGCGAGCAGCAGCAGGCCCAAGCCGACCAGCGGCCTGGTGCCGCGCCGCCAGGCGCCGACCACGTGTTCGAGCGTCGGTGTTTCACCAGCCATGCGGCGCCGGCTCATTTCATACAGGCCGGTGGCCAGGATCGGTGCCACCAGCAGAAAACCACTGATCGCACCGGGCAGCAGCAACCAGGCCTGCGATCCGAGCCACAGGATGCATAGCCCACCGAGCGCGGCCACGATGCCATGGGCCAGGCCGGCCCATGGCGCCGCGCGCAGATCCTGCCAGCCGAGTGCCAGCCATCGCAGGGGGCGCGCGATCCCGATACGGCGCACCGCCGGGAGCTCAGTGTCTGACATCAACGCGCCCCATGCGCGGTTGCGGGCAGCGGTTCACGAAGGTCTTGCGTCGCATAGCAATCACGTGGTCTGTGTGGGCAGGGCCAAGAAAGGGCCGCAGCCGTTCGTCGAGGCCTTCATGCTAACGCGGGTACGGGCTCTCAACTTGATCCAGCGCAATGGCCCGGTCGAGCCAACGGGCTGGCAGCGATGCGTGGCTATTCCGCCTTGATGCCGGCAGCCCTGATCACCTTGCGGTTGCGCTCTGAATCCAGTTGGATCAGCCGTGCGAACTCGGGCACAGTGCCACCGGCGGGTATGTTGTTGGCGCAAATTTAGTGGCGCAAATCTTGAAGCACCTCGAATGGCATTCTGGGAAACGGTGCCGGACTACGTGAAATCCTGAACAGCCACTTCGCGCGACGCTACTTGAGGTTGCGCTCCCACAAGCTGAATACTTTGGCCCACGAGGCTTCGGACGCCACCGGCGCATAGGTCTGGCGCTCGGCGAAACAGTAACCGTGCTGGGTACCGGCATGCACCTCGATCTCGTGGCGGGTGCCGGCACGTGCCAGCGTGGCGCGCAGTTCCGGGATCACCTTGTCCGGTACATGCTGGTCGACTTCGGCGAAGCCGTAGTACAGCTCGGCCTTGATCTTGTCTGCCAGCAGATGCGGCGAATCGGGTGCATCGGTGACGATGCCCACGCCGTAGAGCGAGGCCGCGGCGGCGATGCGGGTCGGGAAATGCGCCGCCACGCTGGTGATGTAGCGCCCGCTCATGCAGTGGCCGACGCAGCCGACCGGGCC
>JAYVWK010000376.1:0-6611 GCA_043786185.1 Burkholderiales bacterium | reverse complement strand
CAACACCGCCCCATTGACCACCACCGCGTCCATGCCGCGCGGCTTCGAAATCAGCCGGTCCGGCCCCCGCCGGCAGGTCGTAGACCCGCTCCAGCGGCCCCGCGCCCACGCTATCGGGGTCGAACACCGCCACGTCGGCGGGCCAGCCGAGCGCCAGCAGGCTGCGGTCGCGAATGGCGTCGGTATGGATACGGTAATTGATCTTGGACAGGGTGCGCTGAAAATTCCACCCGCGCTTGAGCCGGTCGTTCTCTTCATCCTTGCGGCGCTGGAATTCCTTGATGAGGTAGAGCTTGAACTCCGGGCCGAGCCAAGAACCGAACTCGAATGCAATGTCCTTGTGAGCGTAGGTTCCTCCGCCATAACGTCCAGCCCGCGATTGAAATCCAATTGCACCCGTGGCGTCGATCCATTTTCTGGGTGTGAGAGAAAAGTTGTTGAGGCCGGCCTGTTTTCTAAAGGTCTCGAATTCGAGACCTTTAAAATCCGGGTTGTGGATTTTCTACCAGATGCCAATCAATTCAAGCGTATTGCGATTGCGCATCCAGTTATAGATCAGCGAATCGTCGGCAACTTTTTCGCCATGTCGGCAAGAGAAATGAAATCGCAGTCACTGCTCGACTCGACAGCGATGGCGGCACCCTGAACCTCAATCGTACTTCTCCTTGTCTTGGTCACGCGGTCTGCCCGCAGGGTTGAATACTTCCAATCCCCTCGAATTCGAGGGGTTTAAATATGGCGAATTCGCCACAATTAAAAAAATGTCCGGATGAATTCACAGCTCAGGGCACGAACTGGTTCAGCGACCCGTAGTCCAAGATGTAATCCGGGACCAGCACAGTTTGCGGCAGGACCAGGCGACGCGGCGTTGAGAAACCCGATCACCGGCAGCGCGCCCTGCTGCGCGCGCACGGCGAACGGCGAGGCGACCGCCGAAATGGTGTTCAGCGTGATGACTTTGCGCCGCTTCATTCAATCACCTCATCGGCGCGTACCAGCAACGACTGCGGAAACTTGATGCCGAGCACCTGGGCGACCTTCTGGTTGAGGATCACCTCGAAGGTGGTCGGTTGCTCGATCGGCAGGTCGGTGGGCTTGGCGCCCCTGAGGATGCGGTCGATGTGGTGGGCGGCGCGCCGTGGCGAGCGCGCCGAGGCGGGCGGGGTTGGCGTTGAGAACGGGGTCGTCGACGATCACGACGGCCTCCGCGCCCCACGCCTTCATCGCGGCGAAGGCATAGTCGAACTCGTCCGGCCGGCTGACATCGAAATTGCGCACCTCAATGCGCAGGGTCTTCGCCACCGTCGCCATGTCGCGCAAGGTTGTCCGGGTACTGGTGTTGCCCGGATTGGACGGCAGCGCCGCGCGGCTCATCTTCGGCAGCACCTCGCGCAGCATTTCCAGCCGCTTGACCACCAGTTCCTGGACGATAAACGTGGTCCCGGTGATGTTGGCGTCGGGCCGCGCCAGGCTCTTGACCACGCTGGTGGCGACCGGGTCGGAAATCGCTGTCATCACGATCGGGATGGTCGAAGTGGCCGCCTTGAGGGCCAGCGTGGCCGGGGTGCCATTGGTGACCAGCACGTCCGGCTTTCGCCGCACCATTTCCAGTGCCAGCGCGGGCAAGTGTTCGTAGTTTCCGTCCGCGGCGCGGAACTTGATCCACAGATTCTTCCCCTCCACCCAGCCGCGTTCACGCAGGCCGGCGCGCAGCGCCTCGATGCGAGTCTCGTAGCCGGCCAGGGTCGCCGGCAGCAGGTAGCCAATGCGCGCGCTTTTCTTCGCGGCTTGCGCGCGAGCGGTGGCGGGCAGGCCTGCCAGGAGGCCGACCGTTGCAAGCATTGATCTGCGCGTCGGGTTGATTCAATCATCCCGTTTGGAAGAGCCCCTTCGCCAGGCGCGGCTCAATCGAGAGTGTCGATGCCAAAGCGATGCTGCCCGATAAACACAGCGGCTTTCCGGTGGACGCCGATGTGTGCATCGCGGCACACGAGCGCGGAGCCCTCATACTTCGCCTCGAGCGCTTGAATTTCCTATCCGTTATCCGTGATGCGCTATCCTTTGGCTTCGGACGCAAATGGTTGGTCCGATCACGCCGCCGGTGTTTTTTGCAGCGCGACCACGAGAGGATTTTTCCATGAACTCCCGGCACTCCCCTTTCGTCCATCCTGCGGCCGACCAGCGAGGCCGCCGGCTGCTTCGCTTCTTCGCGGGCGCCGCCATCGCCTTGGGCGCGGCGTGCACCGCGGTGTGCGCGGCGGCACAGGCTTACCCGCACAAGCCGATCCGCTTCATCGTGCCAATCGGCGCGGGCAGCGTCATCGACATGACGGCCCGCGTGCTGGCCAGCCACATGGGCAAGACGCTCGGCCAACCGATGGTGGTGGAGAACATTCCCGGTGCGGGCGGTGTGCCGGGCACGCAGCAAATGGTGCGTGCGCCCAAGGACGGCTACACGATTGCCCTCGTCAACAACGCCCATACGATCAACCCGGGCATCTACAAGGATATGCCGTACGACAGTCTCAAGGACATCACGCCAATCAGCATCATCGGCAACACGCCACTGACCTTGCTAGTCAATCCCGCCGTGCCGGCAAACAACCTGCGTGAACTGCTCGCGCTCGCCAAATCCATGCCTGGCAAGCTCACTTACGGGTCTTCGGGCAACGGCTCGGTCCTGCACCTGGCAGGCGTGTTGCTCACCAGCGAAGGCGAAGCGGACATCACGCACGTTCCCTACAAGACCATCGGCCAGATGATCACCGACGTCGTCGGCGGCCACATCGACATGGCGATCTTCGCCGCGCCGGCCGCGCTGCCGCAGATCCAGGCCGGCAAGCTGCGCGCCATCGGTGTGACGTCGCAGACGCGCTCGGGGGTGTTGCCGAACGTACCGACGCTGGCCGAAGGCGGCCTGTCCAACTACAACTTCGGCGGCTGGCTGGCGATGGTGGGTCCTGCGGGAATGCCCCAGCCCATCGTCGACCGACTCAACGCCGAGCTCAAGGCCGCACTGGCGCAGAAGGAGGTCCAGGAAGCCTTCGCCAAGATCGATGTCTTGATCATCGGCAGCAGTGCTGAGCACGCCACCCAGTACTTCAAGACCGAACTGGACAAGCACCTGCGGCTCGTCAAGCGCTCCGGCGCCACTATCCAGTAAACGGGAACAGCAATGACAAGAACCATCGGATTCGTCGGCTTGGGCAACATGGGCATGCCGATTTCGCTACGACTGGTCAAGGCCGGCCATCGCGTCATCGGCTGCGACACGCGCCAGGACGTGCGCGCCCAGTTCACCGCCGCGGGCGGCGAATGGGCCGATACACCCAACCAGGTGGCGGACCTGGCCGACGTCGTCATGGTCAGCCTTTCGATGCCCGCCACAGTGGAGGCGGTGGCGCTGGGGCCACAGGGTCTGGTGCACGGCAAGCGGATGAAGCTGTACGTGGACCTGTCCACCACCGGCCCCCAGGTGGCCAAGCGCGTGGCCGAGCAATTCGCCCGCAATGGCGTGGTGTCGTTTGACGCACCGGTCAGCGGCGGCATCTACGGCGGCGTCGTCGACGCCGGGCAGGGCACGCTCACGCTGATGGCGTCCGGCCCGTCTGCCTCCTTGCCCGAGGTCAAGGCGCTGCTGGAGTGCTTCGGCAAGAAGATCTTCCACGTCGGCGAGCAAGCCGGCCAGGGCCACCTGATGAAGCTGCTCAACAACCTGATGTCCACCACGGCGATGGCCGTCACTTACGAAGCCATGACCGTCGGCGTGAAAGCGGGTCTGGACCCGCAGACCATGCTGGACGTGCTGAGCGTGAGTTCGGGCACCAACCATGCCGTCGAGAAAAAGATTCCCAAGTACGTGCTGCCCGGCGTTCCCATCGGCTTCAGCCTGGAGCTGAGCTACAAGGATGTCTCGCTGGCCGTCGAAGCCGGCGAGGCGCTCAACATGCCGATGCGCATGGGCCGCACGACCTGCCAGATCTGGCACCAGGCGCTGTGCAAGGGAGACCCGAAGCAGGACTACCTGCAGGTGGTGAAGCTGTTCGAGGAATGGGGCGGCGTGCGCTGGACGCCACCCGCGGCGACTGCAGCCGCGGTGTCCGACGCCGGCGCCAAGCCGGTCAGTTGAAAAACCAGACCGACTGCGCGGAAGCGTAGGCAGGGCAGCCCGGCACGCTGCTCTCAACGCAATTCCGGACCGCGGTCGCGGCTCGAAATAGCGGGCTGAACCCAACTCGCGCCCCGCCAGACTGGCGATCTCGACCGAATCGCGTTGCATGGGGGCGCAGTGAAAAGCGCCTTGCCTGCAAGCGGCTTATTGATAAGCTAGCGACTTGGTTGCGCGAACTCATCAACTTGCGCGAGCTCGACAAACCCCAAGAAGGAATCGATGCGATGGCAGTGATCCGCTATGTTGAGAAACATGATTTGAGTGAGGCCAACCAGGACTTGTTGGCGCGCAACTTCAATTCCTTTCGGGCGTTGGCCAATTCGCCGGACTGCTGCCGCGCGTTCTGGGGCCTGGGTGGCTTCCTGCAGAAAATGAGCCGGCTCGACCCGCGGCTGCGCGAACTGGCCATCCTGCAGATTGGCTGGAAGTCGCAATGCCGCTACGAATGGGCGCACCACATCAAGGTGGCGTTGGAACACGGCGTGAGCGAAACCGACATCCGCTCCATGATGGCCGAAACGCGCGGCGCAGCGACGCCGCTCGATCCGCCAGCGCGGGCCGTGCTGCGCGCCGCGCGCGAGATGTACGACGGGCCAGGTGCAAGCCCCGCTGTGATCAGGGCGATCGAAGCGGCGATCGGCACCGAGTCCGTCGTGGACTTAGTCGTTGCCATCGGCTTCTACATCGGCGTCGTCAGGCTGCTCGTGACGCTGGACATCGAGATGGAGCCGGAGTATCAGCCCTATCTCGACCGCTTTCCCTTGATGCAAACCTGAAAGCGCGGCGGCAGTCTCAGGCGTCAAGCCAGTACGCCAGAAGTGGTCCCGATTTTTTGAACAACTTTCCCCGATTTAAAAGTGGACTGCGGGTTGATTGGTCCAGGTGCGGAGTTGTCCACGACGTCGGTCGGCGCTTGCGACTGGCTGCGGATCGATGCTGCGTGCGCGCCTGCCGCCAGGCGATTTTGAGACCCAAAGCCTGGCCGTTCAAGTGGTTCGACAAATCGGGAAACCGACGCTGGTGGGTGCTGCGACACACCCAACCCGCGTCGTACTTCGCAGCGAACGGTTGAATTTCCTACCCGTCACATGGTTTCGCTTTACTGTAGTCATGCGTCGCGTTACTATTACGCATGATTAAGGCGTTTGCCTGCGCAGAAACGGAATCGCTGTCTAAAGGCGCACGAGTGCGCCGATTTGCGAATATCGCCCCGGTGGCGCAGCGGAAGCTCCGGCAACTTCAAATCGCCGGCGAACTGAACGATTTACGGATACCGCCTGGCAATCGACTCGAAGCGCTTGCGGGCGACCGCAAAGGGCAACATAGCATTCGTGTCAATGATCAGTGGCGAATTTGTTTCCGCTGGACAGACGCAGGCATTGAAGACGTGGAAATAGTGGATTACCACTGAAGGAAGACTCACATGCGCAAACTCGAACCTGTCACACCCGGTGAACTGCTCTTGGAAGAATTTCTTAAACCCATGGGCATCAGTCAATATCGCCTGGCCAAGGAAATCAGCGTTCCTGCCCAGAGAGTTGGAGATATTGTCGCCGGAAAACGCAGCGTAAGCGCCGATACCGATTTGCGCCTATGCCGGTTTTTCGGTTTGTCCAACGGCTATTGGCTCCGCGCTCAGGCCGCTTATGACACTGAAGTGGCCGAGCGCGCAATCGGGCCGAAGCTGGTCGACATTCGGCCTTGGTCTTCGCACGCGGCCCAACAAGCCGCCGCGACGGGCGCGCCAAAATCCGCGCGCCGTTGAACGCAACGTTGGAGGTTTTCGTTGTGAGCACTCTCGAAACCCTGCAACGGCCCCTCCATTAGCACGTTAGACAGCACAATAGCGGAGGCATCGTGGCGACATTCGAGATAAAGGGACCGCTATCGGTCCCAACCTACGATGGCAAGGCGGCAAAGATAGTGGACTCAGACTCCCTCTCGGCGTTTTGGGACTCAAGTGGTGTGGCAGAACGGCGCGGTTGTTACCTGTTTGCTGTGCGCGCAAGCAAGGGCATTCGCCCCGTATGCGTCGGTAGAGCGACGAAAAACTTTAAGCAGGAAGTCTTCACTCTGCGGTGGCACCTTTGGGCAATGCGATGCCACCCACGCCCGAACCGGTTCCATTCAAGCGCTCACCGGCGCACGACCTGTGGGCGGTGTCGATCGCCCGTATCCATGAGGTGTGCCCGCTGTGCGGTGGTCAAATGCGGCGCATCGCGTTCATCACGCACAGTGCCGACATCAGGCACATACTCAATCACATCGGCGTGGACTGCGCGCCGCCGCTGTGGCCGCGGCACGCGGGCCGCCGTTGCGGGATGCGTGCGACGCGCCGGTGGGCGCGGGTGTCCAAGCTGCGCCAGACCGGTCCACTGACCGGGATCGGGCGGCACAACCCGCAGCCGACTATGCGGTCGACCAACGCGTCAACTGGTGC
>JAYVWK010000375.1:0-2543 GCA_043786185.1 Burkholderiales bacterium | reverse complement strand
CTCGGCGATCGGACCGATGTTTGCCAAGCGCAGCATCACAGTGATGGGCGACGGCGGTTTCTGGCACAACGGCTTGTCCTCAGGCGTATCCAATGCGGTTTTCAACAACGACGACGGCATTCTGGTGATCATGAAAAACGGCTACTCGTCAGCCACCGGCACCCAGGAACTGCCCTCCTCCCCGCACCAAAGCCAGGAGCACCGCGCCACCGACATGGGCATCGAGCGCGTGCTGGGCGGCATGGGCGTGAAGTGGATGAAGACGGTCGACAACTACAAGGTCGCCAAAACGCTGGGCGTGCTGCGCGAGGCGATGACCTCGCCGTTCAAGGGCTTGAAGGTGATCATCGCCGAGGGCGAATGCATGCTGGAACAGCAGCGCCGCATCAAACCGATCAACGCCCTGAAAATGAAACGCGGCGAGCGGGTGGTGCGGGTGCGCTATGGCGTCGATGAAGACACCTGCACCGGCGACCATTCCTGCATCCGCCTCTCCGGCTGCCCCTCGCTCACGATCAAGGATTCGACCGACCCCTTGAAGGTCGACCCGGTGGCACATGTGAATAACGACTGCGTCGGTTGCGGCCTGTGCGGCGAAGTGGCGCATGCGGCCGTGCTGTGCCCCTCTTTTTTCCGCGCCGAGATCGTGCAAAACGCCAGTTGGTGGGACCGCTTCAAGGCCAGACTGCGCGGCGCGGTGATCGGCGTGCTGCAACCGGCATGAACGAAAAACCCATCACCATCCTGATCGCCGCCTTGGGCGGCGAAGGCGGCGGCGTGCTGGCCGACTGGCTGCGCGATGCCGGCACCGCCGCCGGCTTGCCGGTGCAAAGCACCTCCATCCCGGGGGTGGCGCAACGCACCGGCGCCACCACCTACTACCTCGAAATCTTTCCGGTACCAACCGCGCAGCTAGCCGGCAAGCGCCCCGTGCTGGCACTCACCCCGACCCCCGGCAATGTGGACCTGATGGTGGCCTCCGAGCTGGTCGAGGCCGGCCGTGCCTTGCAAAATGGCTGGGTCACCCAGCGCACCACGCTTGTCGCCTCCAGCCACCGCATCTACGCCACCATCGAGAAAATGCCGATGGCCGATGGCCGCTTCGAGAGCCAGCGCATTCTGGACGCCGCGCCGCAACTGGCCGGCCGGGCCGTGCTGTTCGACATGATGGAGGCCGCACAACAAACCGGCACGGTGATCTCAGCGGTGATGTTCGGCGCCATGGCAGGCTCGGGCAAGCTGCCGCTTTCGCGCGCCATGTGCGAAGAAGCGATCAAGGCATCGGGCAAGGGCGTGGAAGCGAGCCTGCGCGGCTTCCACGCCGGATTCAACGCCGCCATCAGCGGCAGCCCGGTCGCCGCAGGCGAGGCCAAGGCGCCAGCGCTCAGGCCCGGCAGCGACCTCGCGGCACACGGCTTTCCGCACTACGCCCACCATCTGATCGGCGAAGGCATCAAACGCCTCACCGATTACCAGGACGCCGCCTACGTCAAGCTCTACCTTGAACGTCTCAAACCCGTCGCCCACCACGACGCGCAGATTGGCAAGCTCACCGCCGAGACCGCGCGTTACCTGGCACTGTGGATGAGCTTCGAAGACCTGATCCGCGTGGCCGATCTCAAGACCCGCAAAAGCCGCTTCGCCCGCGTGCGCGCCGAAGTGCGCGCCAAGCCCGAAGAGCCGATCCACATCATCGAATTCCTGAAACCGGGCTTAGACGAAATCACCGGCATGCTGCCGCCGGCCATGGCCAAGAGCGTCCACGCCTGGGCCGTGAGGCGCGGCTGGGAGCACAAGCTCTCGATCGGCATGCACATCAAGACCAACTCGATATTGGGCTTCGCCATGCTGCGCACGGCGGCCGGCATGCGCTTCTGGCGCCGCCGCACCGCGCGCTTCGCCGAAGAGCAGCAGCTGATCGAACGTTGGCTGGCAGCGATTGTCAAGGCCGCGCAAACCAGCCCGCGCCTGGCCTATGAAATCGCGCTCACGGCGCGCCTGATCAAGGGCTATGGAGACACCAACAAGCGCGGCAAGGCCAACTTCGCGCGCATTTTCGACAATCTGGTTGAAGGCATGGCTGTGTCAGGCGACGAAGCGAAGGCGGACGCCATCTTCGCTGCGCGTGAAGCGGCGCTGGCTGATCCTGAGGGGAAGAATCTTGACAAAGCGTTGGGGAAGCATGGAGTTGCGCCGCAGGCTGTGCGGGAGGTACCGATTCGGTTTGTGAAGTCGACTGCGACGACGGAACGACGCTGAATTTTGGTTCTGGTTTCAATTGTGGCGGAGCAATTTCACTGTTTGCGAGCGACCTCAATGCGGATTCAAAACCAATCGAATGTTAGCGATCTTCGATTTCAAAGACGCTGCAGCAGATGAATGAAACGCCGATAGTCTAACGACACGACCAGTGACACTGTTAAGTAGCTTCGTGATTTCTGCGTTACGTGAGCACACTCACAAACCTCCGCTCGACTGCGCCGAGGTTCCGGTTTTCTACCACTGCGAACCGACGGCAACAAACAGGAAGAAATAAAGTAGAC
>JAYVWK010000374.1:0-2642 GCA_043786185.1 Burkholderiales bacterium | reverse complement strand
CCGAACAGCAGCGTGGCGGCCGCCTGCAACAGCGTCAGCACGCCACCGGTCACCAGCAACTGGTTGATCGGCTCGCCATTGAGCACCGGCTTGATCACCAGAACATGCAGCAGCACGCCCAGCACCGATACCACCACGATGGCCGCACCGAAGGCCACGAAGAGCGGCAGGCCATGCACCTTGTGCAGGAAAAACACGCAGTACATGCCCAGCATCATGAGCTCGGCGTAGCAGATCCACACCACGTCGATCACTCCGAAAATCAGGTTGAGGCCGAGCGCCAGGAGCGCCAGCACGCCGCCGAAGAGAAGGCCGTTGAGAATGGTTTCCAGCAGAAAAATGTCGAAGAATTGCATTGCTTATCCTCAAAGGCCGCTTGACCCGCTCCAGGCAGTCACTACGGCACTGCTCATCAATCAGTGACCTGCAACAAGATCACCACACTCAGGCGGCACGGCCGTCCGCAACAACATCAAAGACCGACGTAGGCTTTCTGGATTTCCTTGCTTGCCAGCAATTCGGCGGCCGAACCGGCGAGCTTGATGCGCCCGACCTCGAGCAGGTAGGCGCGGTCGACCACCTTGAGCACCTGGCGCACGTTCTGCTCGACGATCATTACCGTGTAGCCTTCGCTGCGAATTTTTTTCACCAGGTCGAAAATCGACTGCACGATCACCGGCGCCAGACCGGCCGAAGGTTCGTCGAGCAGCAGCAGTTTCGGACCGCTCATCAGGGCGCGGCCGATCGCGCACATCTGCTGTTCACCGCCCGACATGGTGCCGGCGGCCTGATGGCGCCGCTCCTTCATGCGGGGGAACAGCGCATAGACCATGTCGAGCCGCTCCGCATACTTCGCCCGTGCGGCAACCGGGTAGGCGCCCATGCGCAGGTTTTCCTCGACCGTCAGTCGCGGAAACAGCCGCCGATGCTCCGGCACCTGGGACAGGCCCAAGTCGATGATCTGGTGGGACGGCACGTCGGCAAGCAGTTGCCCTTCGAGCCGGATCTCGCCTGCGGAAACATCGACCAGTTTGGAAATCGCCCGCAACAGGGTGGTCTTGCCGGCGCCGTTGGGCCCGATCACCGCCACCGCTTCGCCGGCCTTGACCTCGAGCGAGACATTGAACAGGGCCTGGAACGTGCCGTAACCGGCCGACACATTGGAAAGCTCCAGCATGGCGCTCATGGCGAGCCTGCACCGGTATTTTGCGTGGCTGCATTATTCTGTGCGGTTGCGCCTTTTTGCGCCTGCGCCTGCACTTCGGCCGCATCCGTGCCCAGGTACACCTCGATCACCTTGGGGTCGGCAGCCACCTCGCGCGGCAGTCCCGCGGCGATGATCTCGCCGTGGTCCAGCACGATGCAGCGATCGACCACGCGCATGAGCACTCCCATGATGTGCTCGACCCAGATGATGGTGATGCCGCGCTCCTTGCGGATCATTTTCAGGGTGTCGGCCGCCTGTTCCATTTCGTGCTCGTCCAAGCCACCCAGGGATTCGTCGGCCAGCAGAAGCTTAGGGTTAGTGGCCAGTGCGCGCGCCATCTCCAGTTTTTTCAGTGCCGCGGCGCCCAGCCCGTCGATCCGTGCACCCTTGGCATGCGGCAGGCCGATCAGGTCGAGCGCGTCGGCCGCCATGCGTTTGGCTTCGGCCTCGCTGATCTTGCCGTCGCTGCCGTAATACGCCGCCAGGGTGACGTTTTCGAGGATGGTGAGCTTCTTGAAAGGGCGTGGAATCTGGAAGGTGCGGCCGATGCCGGCATGGCACACCTGCGCCGAATTGAGGCCGCCGATGTCGCGCCCTTCGAACATGATCGCACCCGCGGTCGGCGCATAGAGGCCGGCGATCAGGTTGAAGGTGGTGCTCTTGCCTGAGCCATTGGGGCCGATCAGGCCGAGGATTTCGCCTTGCGCCAACTCGAACGAGATCGACGACACGGCGGAGAATCCGCCGAACTTCTTGGTCAGGTTTTGTACGCTGAGCATGCGTGAGCCTGGGCGGTCACTGCCTGGACGGAAAGTCGGGTTTCCGCGCAGGCAACTTCATGCAGTCCCGCTTGCGCGGGACCGGGAGGGCGACCGCGACGCGTCAAGATCGCGCCAAAGTCACTTCGCGTAGGCGTGCCCTTTGGGGAAGGGCAGCAGCGGATCGGTGGTGCGAATCGCCGTCGGCCACGCAATGTAGGTGCGGCCGTTGACGAACTGCATCACCACCAGTTGCGAGCGCTCATTCTGGCCCGACATGATGTGGCCCGGCGGGAAGAATTTCACCCCATAACCCGACGGCGTGCCGCCGGACGGGATGTCGGTTTCCTGGGCAGCACGCCGCAAGGCTTCGGAGGAAATGCCGCCGTGCTTCTTGATCGCCCGCGGCAACACGTCGGACAGGAAAATCCAGGTGTTGGTGAAACCCATCGAGGCATGCGGCGGCACTTCGACCGGGCCTTTGATCGCCTGGTAGCGTTTGACCATTTCTTTCGCCAGATCGCCCATCCCGGGCTTGAGCGTCTTCGGGTCGAGAACCTGCGACGCCACCGGGTCGATCGAATGAAAATAGTTGACGTCGTCGCCGAAGGTGTCGCGCAGCTTGCCGATCTGGCTGTGGCCGGCGCCATGGCCGATCAGGGCCTTGAATTTCAGGT
>JAYVWK010000373.1:0-4924 GCA_043786185.1 Burkholderiales bacterium | reverse complement strand
ATGCGCTTGAAATGCTCGATCGCCATTTCCGGGCGCTGGCCCATGTTGTAAATGGCCGAGGGGAACACCAGCAGCGCCGAGGCGCCACCGGCATGCGCCATTTTCGCCAGCCGCTGCGCTTCGAAGCTGCCGTCGGCATAGATGCCGTTGACGATTGGCAAGCGCGCGCCGATCTCGTCCTGGGTGATGGCCAGCACGCGCTGCTGTTCATCGAAGCTGCATGAAGCGGCCTCGGTCGAATGGGCGTTTGTGGTGATCGCGCTGATGCCGGCGACCGCCGCCACATCGCGCAGGTGGGCGCGATAGCTGGCTTCATCGATCGAGAAGTCCTCGTTGAAGGGCAGCAATACCGCGGGAATGACTCCGTACGGGACAAATCCGGCGTGGCGTGGCATGGCGGCGACTCCTGGTGGCGGGTGGCTGGGACGAGGCCTGATTCTAGCGGCGCAGAGGGGCGGCGGTGCGCTGGCTGAGGGGCAGATGTCGTGCGGTGTCGTCGGCGCGACTCAATCGAGCCTGGTGCCCGAATCCTTGACCGCCTTGCCCCATTTCACGATTTCGCGCTTGATGTGCTCATGAAACTCGTCCGGGGTCGAGAGCAGCACCTCAGTTCCCAGGCCGGCCAGGCGGTCGGCGATGTCCGCGGTCTTCATGAACTTGTGCAATTCGCTGTTGAGACGGTTGACGATGTCGCGCGGCGTACCGGCCGGGGCCACTAAGCCCAGCCAGGCGCCGGAGGAGAACCCGGGCACGGTCTCGGCCGCGGCCGGAATATCCGGCATCAGGGGCGAACGTGCCGGGCTGGCGGTGGCGATCGCGCGCACCTTGCCCGCCTTGACATGCGGCAACACGAACAAGGCGGTGTCCCAGCCCATTTGCAGTTGCCCCGACATCACGTCCGACAAGGCGGCAACCCCGCCTTTGTAGGGCACGTGCAGGATGTCTAAGCCCGCCGCGCGCTTCAACATTTCCATCGTCAGGTGCGCGGTGGTGCCGTTACCCGATGAGGCATACGACAAGGCGCCAGGGCGTGCCTTGGCATAAGCGATCAATTCGGCCATGGTGTTGGCGGGCACCGCCGGATTGACGATCAGCACGAATGGCAGCCAGGCCATCAGGCTGATGGGCGCGAAGTCGGTGGCCGGGTTGTAGCCGACGTTGGGATACAGGTTGACATTGGTGGCCAGGGGCGCGGTGGCCGAGACCAGCAGCGTGTAGCCGTCGGCTGCGGATTTTGCAACCAGTTCCGCTCCCAGGCTGCCGCCCTTGCCAGGCCGGTTGTCTACCACCACCGCCTGGCCCAGGCTTTCGGAAAACTTGGTCGCCATCAGGCGCGCGATGACGTCGGTCGCCTGGCCCGGCGGGAAGCCGACCACCACCTTGATCGGGCGCACCGGATATGCGGCCTGGGCGTTAAGGCCCGTCGGTGCGGCCAGTGTCAAACCGAGAACGGCGGCGCCCAGCGCGATGATTGCCTGCCTGAGTTGCATGATGACTCCTGTTGGTGCGCGCGGCGCATGCCGCGGCGCGGTTATTGAGTGCGACGCGGAAACTGGCAAAACACGATTTCCAGCCCGGCGGCCCCGGCGTTCAGCGGCAGCGGCGCTTCGTCGCACGAGACATACAGGCAGGCATGGCTGTCGAGTTCACGGCCTTCGTGCATGAGGCTGCCGCGGGCGACAAATATCGATTGCCCGCCGCCCGTCGCCGGATCGGGCCCGAGGCCGGTGCCATTGGCGGGCAGGCGCAACACCCAGGCGCCGATGCCGTCGGCTTCGTCCAGCATGGTTACCGTTTGCGGCGCTCCCAGCGTCGCCAGGCCGGCATCGTCGAGCGCCGGGCATGCCTCGGCCAGGATGTAGCGTTTCGGCACCCGCTGCATGCGCGCGCGCGACGCCGGCAGGTATTGCGCGCCGGTGCCGTCGGATTGGGCGCGCAGGGTGAAATAGGTGACGCCCTCGGGCCCGGCGGTGATCGGGCCGTAGCCGGTGTGCGCCCCGGCGTAATGCACGCCGATCGGTGTCACCAGGTTGCGCCCGATCGAGGCGCTGCCGGCCACCACCACCTGGAACTGGTTGACGAAATGAAAGTGCGGCTGCACCACGATGCCGGCATCCTGCTCGATGCGGAAGGACTGCGGCGAATTCTTAAGGGGAGCGACGAAGTCGTCGCTGCCCTGTTCGATGGTGGCGCCGCGCTGTGAAGGCGGCGGCCCCAGGTATTCGGTGCGCCACACGCTGCGGTTTTGCGCATCGCGGCGCACAAAGCGGGTTGGCCAGGCTTCGGCGCTTGAGCGATGAAGTTGCATCAGCTGTCTCCCAATGTTTTTGTCGAGTCGATTCTAGCAAACGACCAAACCTCGACTTCCGCCGTGTCCCCCGGGGCGGTATACGGTGCTTGTTACACTCCCCGGATGAATATCCGCCAGCTGCACTATTTCCTGCAAGTCGCCGAGCTCAAAAGCTTCACGCGCGCCGCCGCACTGCTGCATGTGGCGCAACCGGCACTGTCGCGCAGCGTGCGCGCGCTCGAGGCCGATCTTGGCGTAAAGGTGTTTCATCGCAGCGAGCGCGGCGTGCTGCTGACCGAGGCGGGCGAACTGTTGCAGCGGCGTGCCGCCGATCTGCTGGCCGAGTTCGCGCATGTGCGCGACGAGGTCGGCGCGCAGGCGCGCGAATTGAGTGGCGAGCTCATGTTCGGCATGCCGCCTTCGATGCAGCACCTGGCAACCGTGCCCCTGATGTGCGCGTTTCGGCGTGAACATCCGGGTGTGCTGCTGCGCCTGACCGAGGGCATCAGCGTCACCTTGGGCGAAGGCTTGCAGGCCGGCCGGGTCGATATCGCGGTGCTGGCCGCCAATGAGCCCTTGGCGGCATTGCACAGCGAACCCTTGTTGTCTGAAGCGATGTACCTGGTGGGGCCGCGCAAGGCACGGCTGTCGCCCAAGCGTGCGGTCAGCATCGAGCGGGTTGCCGGCGAGCCGCTGATGGTCACATTGCGGCCGAATTCGGTACGGTCCTTGGTCGAGGCGGCTTTGGGGCGAGTCGGCCGCACCTTAGTGCCGGTGCTGGAAGCCAACGCCACCTCGGTGATGCTGCACATGGTGACAGCCGGCGAGGGCTTTACCGTGCTGCCGTACAGTGCGCTGCATGAGGCGCTGGCGGCCGGTCGCGTAAGTGCCGCACCGGTGGCGGAATTGCGCATGAGCTGGGCGATCGCCTATGCGCGCGAACGCACGCTGTCGCGCGCCGGGCGTGAGTTGACGCGGCTGGTGCGACAGGTGGCGCGCGCGGCGATCGCGCGTGGCGATTGGGTCAGCGCCCACATGGCGGACTAAAGGGCCGTGCGTCCTGGCGTCGCGCCGGTGCCATGCCTTTCCGGCATGACCCATGCAACGCAAAGGGTATTGGTCAAGCGCGCCGCGGCTTTTCTACAATCGGGGTTCGGGCCGCACGCGAGGCCCTTGAACGCTAAGACCGGCGGCATCGCGCCTTGTGCCGCCTGCTACGAATCGGGAGACAACGTGGGACCATACCTAGTGGGCGTCGATATCGGCGGCACATTCACCGACTGTGTCGTGCTCGATCGTAAGGGCGGCATCACCGCCACCAAATCGGCTTCGACGCCGGCCAACTTCGCCGAAGGCATGCTGGCGGCCATGGCTGTAGCCGCCGAGCGGCTCGAACTGCCGTTTCAGTCATTCTGCGAGCAGATCAAGGTACTCACCCATGGCACCACGGTGGGCACCAATGCGCTGATCCAGCGCAAGGGCGCGAAAGTCGGCCTGATCACCACCCGCGGGCATGAAGACGCGATTCACATCATGCGCGGTTCGCGCGGGGTGAATTCGCGCGACATCGCCAAGGTGGTGCACTTCCCGGAAAGCCAGAAGCCCGATCCGATCGTGCCCAAACGCTATGTCAAGGGGGTGTCGGAACGGGTCGACTGCTTCGGCGAAGTGGTGGTGCCGTTGAATGAAGCCGAGGCCGAAGCGGCGGTCAAGAGCCTCTTAGCCGATGGTTGCACAGCGATCGCGATCTGCTTCCTGTGGTCATTTCGTCACGCTGCCCATGAGCGCCGCGTATGCGATATCGTGCAGCGCTTAGCGCCGCAGGTGTTCGTCTCCTGCTCGGTCGACATCGCGCCCAAGTGGGGCGAATACGAACGCACCACCGCCACGGTGCTCAATGCCTACATCGGCCCGGTGATGTCGCGCTACCTGTCGAACCTGAACGACCAGTTGAAGGCCAATCACTACCGCCAGCCGCTGCAGATCGCGCAGTGCGGCGGCGGTTCGGTGTCGGTCGAACGGGCCATGGAGTCGCCGCTCCTGACGCTTGATTCGGGGCCGGTGGCCGGCGTCACAGGCTCGGTCTATTTCGGAAAAGTGATCGGTACACCCAACATCATCACCACCGACATGGGCGGCACCTCGTTCGATGTCGGCATCATCGCCAACGGCGCGCCCGAGTATTCTTTCATCTCGAACGTGATCCAGTACGAATACTTCCTGCCCAAGGTCGATATCGAAGCCATCGGCGCGGGCGGCGGCAGTCTGGCGCAGGTAGACGGCTTTTCGAAATCGCTGCGTGTGGGCCCGCAGAGCGCGGGCGCCGATCCCGGCCCGGCCTGTTATGGCCGCGGCAACACCACGCCGACGGTGACCGATGCCGATGTGGTGCTGGGGTACTTAGACCCCGACAATTTTCTCGGCGGCCGCATGAAGCTGGACCGCGCCAAGTCGGTCGCCGCGGTGCAGGGCGTGGCCGACCAACTGGGCCTGACCCTGATGCAGGCGGCCAGCGGCATCGCCAAGATCGCCGAGTACAAGATGGCCGACATCATCCGCAAGATGACCGTCGAGAAGGGTTACGATCCGCGCGATTTCGTGCTCTTCGCCTTCGGCGGCGCGGGGCCGGTGCAT
>JAYVWK010000372.1:0-3020 GCA_043786185.1 Burkholderiales bacterium | reverse complement strand
CACCAGGCCAAGGTTCGGATACATCTTCGTTCGCCGCTGCAGCGCCAGCATGCTCGCAAGCGCGCCCAATCTCGATGATCTCGGTCACGTGCGTGAACTTGAACGGGTAGTCACATTGATTGACACCCCAGCGCGCGATCGATCGCCCGATACCCATCGGCAAGCCGAGCACCGCAAAAAAACTCGCTCCCCACCCTTCATCGACGCCGAAGCGATACGCCTCGTCGGGAGTGTTGAACACTTTGGTCGAACGCAGGGTTCGGCGCGACAGCACAACCAGGTCTGCGGCCTTGATGTCGGCGGCAATTTCGGCAAAGTCCCCCGGCACTGTCGACCGCGCCAGCGCGCGATCGGCCGCCCAGCCGATAAATCTCCGCAAGGGATTGCCTTGGCCACGAAAGCGCCGATCGAGCAACTCAAAGAATGGAGCACCGCCTTCCTTGGTGGAAGTCACTATGGAAAGTACGCCGCCAGGCGCGAGTAAGCCGCGTGCCTGCTCCAGCAGCGCCGGCCGCGGCACATACGCCAGAATGAAATGGGCCAGTACCAAATCGAATTGCCCTGCAGCCAGATACCTGAGCGCGTGCTCGGCGTAGCCCTGCACCGCCGTCATCGGCACCCGGCTTGCAGCCAAGCGCAGCATCGCCGGCGAAACATCCAGACCGGTCATGCGCAGCGGCACTTCCATGGCCTGCATTCGTTCGAGCAGCGCCCCGTCGCCCACACCCAGATCCGCCACCCGCAGTTGATCGCGTCGCTTGGCCCACCGCTCGCGCAATGCCTGCCCTACGATCTCGTTCTTGGCAGCGATGATGCCTTCGGTCGAGTTATAGCCGCGTGCCACCGCGTCGTGCACGCGCCGGCTCATGCCGCAGCATTCGAAAGCGCGCCCTTCGCGGAGCGCGACGCACAACGCGCGATGCCGTACAGGTAACGCACCACATTGCAAGGCCGCGCACCGCGCGGATTGACCTGAGTCGACATCGCGTGATTTACAACCAGGATCAGGAAGCACTATTCTAACCAAGCTTGCAAAAGCCATAAGCCCGCGCTTGGACGTCGCGTCCATGCATAAGCGGCGGCGCGACCGCCACGTGCTACCGGGCCATGCAACATGCGGATTTTGTTGTGCCTTGCTTGTTCTCGGTACCTGCCTTCCTGAACGCCTCGGCTCATCGGCCGGCGTGAGCAGTTCGCACGTGCTGGTCAGCGTATGGGGTGCCGCAGCGCTCGATTCTACGAGCCTGCCAAGCAAAGAGTTTCGCCTCGAGTGCCGGTCGGGCCAATTCAGACCGTATAGTTGAGCGGCAGTCGCCCGCCATCGGCATATATGATCTGGCCGGTCACATAGGATGCCGCATCCGAGGCCAGAAACACCACGATCGAGGCGATCTCGCCGACCTCGCCTGCGCGGCCCATGGGCGTGCGCGACATGACCGCCGCCTGCGCCGCGACCGAGGTATAGATGGTCTTCCTCACCAGATCGGTAAGGATGGTGCCGGGGCCGATCGCATTGACGCGAATGCCGTGCGGCGCCAGACGAATCGCCAGATTGCGGGTCAACTGGTTGAGCCCACCTTTGGTGATGTTGTAGGCAAGCAGATTCGGAATGTTCAGCACGGCGTTGACCGACGACATGCTGATGATCGAACCGCGCGTGCCGGAGGCCAGCATGTGGCGTGCCGCCGCCTGGCTGGCGACGTAGGCCGCCTTGAGGTTGACGTTGACAGTGCGATCGAAATCCTCGTCGTTCAAATCCAGAAAATCCTTCGACACCGCGATGCCGGCATTGTTGAGCAGGAGGTCGAGTCCGCCCATGACCGTGATGGCCTCAGCCACCAATGCGCGCACCTGATCCGGCACTCCGGCATCAGACTGGCGAAACCAGACAGACCTCCCGCTTTCGCGCAGGCTTAGCTCAAGCGCCTCGCCAGCTTCGCCATTGATGTCGGAAAACATCACGCTCGCGCCCTCGGCTGCGAAGCGTTCGACACAGGCACGTCCGATACCTGCCGCACCGGCCACGACCAGCGACTTTCGTCCTTTGAGTTGTTGCATGATTTTCCGTCCATAGTGAAGCGGCCGACTCGGCCCGGATAAGCGAGGCCAACGGGTTTGCGCGCCAGACACGGCGGCACCGGTCAAGTGTACCGACGGCTGGCAAAACTGTTTTATGCTTCGCGTAGTTTCCCGCTGCGCCTTGATCCAAGCCGCGTTTTTCCTCACTGGCTCGATCCACACTGCCTTGTTCCATACCTGCCGAGATCCATGAGTATCCGTACCAGTGTGCCAACCCTGTTGTCCCTTCTCTGCGGCCTGATACCGGCCCATCCGGCGACGTCTCATGCGGCCGAGGCGCTGGTTGAATTCGTCGAAAGTCGCGGATGTCGTGTGCTCGCGTCGATGCGCTCGGCCACGCGCATGAAGGAAATCGCCGCGCAGGGAAGCGTTACATGGGACGGCGAATGTCGCAACGGGCTGATCGACGGACCCGGCATCCTGCGCCATCAGGGCAGCACGCGCGAAAACGAACGCATCAGGCACTTCGCCTTCTATCTGAGCGGAAACGCGATCGCAGGAAAACGCGTCGGCCCCTGGCGTCGCGAGAGCTTCAACAAATTCGCCGACAGCGATCAGTACTGGACCAGCATCACGTCGATTCCGTACGCGGATGGCGTAGCCAGGGATCCGCTGCGACACATCGCGCTTCGCAGCGAGGCCGATTTCAGTGATTCGTTCCGCCAACTGCTGCGCGTCATCGACCATAAGCCTGAATCCGCAAAAACCGGCGGCGACAGGGTCATGCCTGGTCGCCCCGCCTTCGCACCGGAACCATCGCAGACCGCTGGCGACACCACGGCTGCGCCGGCAGCATCGCCGGCTGCTCGTGCGCCGGCTGTGCCGCCTTCCGCGAACCAAGCCGGCGCCACACCTTCGGCCAATCGCGCTGAGAGGCCGGCACCCGCGGCGGAAGGTAATGACCAACAGGCGCGCTTGCGCCCCGAAAGCCTCAACCCCTA
>JAYVWK010000371.1:0-3685 GCA_043786185.1 Burkholderiales bacterium | reverse complement strand
GACCGGCGGCGTGCCGGTGAAGATGTGGACCCGCGGCGTGCCGGTGGAAGACGAAGCGAAGAAGCAACTCTTCAACGCCGCGCGGCTGCCGATCGTGTTCAAGCACATCGCCGCGATGCCCGACGTCCATCTGGGTATCGGTGCGACCGTGGGCTCGGTGATCCCCACGCTCAAAGCTATCATCCCGGCTGCGGTGGGGGTGGATATCGGCTGCGGCATGATGGCGTGCAAGACCACGCTTGCCGCCTCCGACTTGCCGGACAATCTCGCGCCGTTGCGCGCGGCCATCGAGCGCGCCGTGCCGCACGGCATGACGCGAAGCAAGGGCCGCGACCAGGGCAGTTGGGAGAATCCGCCCAACCTGGTCGATCGGGCCTGGGCAACCCTGGCCGACGAGTTCGCCGCACTGTGCGAGCTGCATCCGCGCTTTCTGAAAACCAACAACCACAAGCAACTGGGAACACTTGGCAGCGGCAATCATTTCATCGAGATTTGCCTGGATGAAGAGGGCGCGGTGTGGTTGATGCTGCATTCGGGTTCGCGCGGCGTCGGCAACGCGATCGGCACCTACTTCATCGCGCTGGCCAAAAAGGATGCCGAGGCGAACCAGCGCAATCTGCCGGACCGCGACCTCGCGTATTTCGAGGAAGGGGCGCAGACCTTCGACGATTATGTGCGTGGCGTGGGTTGGGCGCAGAAGTTCGCGCAGCGGAACCGCGAGGTGATGATGAAGAACCTGATCGCCACGCTTGCGAAGGTGATCACCAGGCCTTTCGAGTCGCATGTCGAAGCGGTGAACTGCCATCACAACTATGTGCAGCAAGAGCACCACTTCGGCCGTGACGTGTTCATAACCCGCAAGGGCGCGCTGAGCGCCAGGCTTGGCCAGCTCGGCATCATTCCCGGCAGCATGGGAGCCAAGAGCTTTATCGTGCGCGGCCTGGGTAACGCCGAAAGCTTCAACAGCTGCAGCCACGGCGCCGGCCGCGTGATGAGTCGCACCAAAGCGAAAAAACTCTTCAGCGTCGATGACCAGATACGCGCGACTGAAGGTGTCGAGTGCCGCAAGGACGCCGATGTGATCGACGAGATCCCGATGGCCTACAAGGACATCGACGCGGTGATGCAAGCGCAGGGGGATCTGGTGGAAGTGCTGTACACGCTCAAGCAGGTGGTGTGCGTGAAGGGTTGAAGCCGCGGCGACAAATTGCGGACCGCCGCCGCTGTGGAGCCGGCGAGCGGCTGCGGCCCGCATCACCGATCGGCTCAGCGACGGCTGCCCACTGGGCCCGATCCTGGTGGCACTGCGCTTACGGAGGGCGGACAAGTTCCCGGGCTGTCCGTTTTTCACACGCCAGTCCGGCGTGGAAACAAGGGCAAACCCGGCTATACTTCAGGGTTTGATCAGCACCATTTGCGGCACGTTGATGCTGCCATTTTCCAGCATCAGGAATCACTGAAAGGACGCTTCATGAGCGAGGATCATCAGCACGAATCGCCGATCAAGACCCCCAAGCAACTCATCATTGTGATCGTCGCGTCGTTTGTCATTCCGATCGCCCTGATCGTTATGCTGGTGTCGTTGGTTACCGGCGGCAAAAGAGTCGATGAGCAGGGCCTGGCTCTCAAGCCCGAGTCGATCGCCGAGCGCATCAAACCGGTGGCGGCAGTCAACCTCAAGGCTACCGACGGTCCCAAGGTTTTCTTGAGTGGCCAGGAGGTTTACACCCAGAACTGCAAGGCATGCCATGAGGCCGGTGTGGCCAACGCGCCCAAATTTGGCGACGCCGCCGCCTGGGCGCCGCGCTTGAAGCAGGGTTACGACACGCTGGTGAACCATTCGGTGAACGGCATACGCGCCATGCCGGCACGCGGTGGCAATGGCGACCTTGCGGACTACGAGGTGGCGCGCGGTGTGGTTTACATGACCGCTTCCGCTGGCGGCACATTCAAGGAGCCGGCAGCGCCGGCAGCCACGGCCGCGCCCGCCAACGCACCTGCGGCGCCTGCCGCTCCGGGACCAGCTGCGACGGTGGTTGCATCCGCAGCACCTGCCGCCGTCGCACCGGCCAAGGCGAGCGATGGCAAAGCCTTGTACGAAACCGCCTGTGTGGCCTGCCACGCGGCCGGTGTGGCGAATGCCCCAAAGTTGGGTGACAAGGCTGCGTGGGCGCCGCGCATCAAGACCGGCATGGATACCTTGTACGCGAGTGTGCTTAAGGGCAAAGGCGCGATGCCGCCAAAAGGCACGGCCATGAGTGCTTCGGACGCTGACATCAAGGCTTCCGTTGACTATATGGTGGGCTCGGTCAAGTAAGGTTCCGACGGCCGGAACGAACGGCGCCCGCGGGCGCCGTTTTGTTGGTGCCGGCATCGTCGCCCGCGTGGCCCTGATGCCGGGATTTCAGATTTCCAGCGGATCCACCTCGATATGCCAGCGCAGGCTGGCGGGCACGTTCGCGCCAATCCACGCCAGCCAGCGCGCGAGAAAGGCCTGCAGGGCCGGACGCGACGGCGATTCAACCATCAGTTGGGCGCGCTCTACATTCATCAGGCGCGTCAACACCATCGGCACCGGGTCGTAGATCATGATGCCATCTGCTGCGATGTCGGCCTTGGCCGCTTCCCTTAGAAAACTCAAGGCCGACTCCAGCTTTTTGGCCTCAACCCGCAACATCGCCTGGTACGCAGCTGGCGGCAGGCCGGCGGCCTCGCGTTCGGCCAGAAGGCTCAAGGCAAAGCCGTCATAGTCGCCGGCGACGACAGCGCGAAACAGCGGGTGATCGGGCTTGCGCGTCTGAATCAGCACTAAGCCGGGCTTGCCGGCGCGACCGGCGCGACCGGCCACCTGGGTCAGCTGGGCATACAGGCGCTCGCTGGCTCGAAAATCGGCGCTGAAAAGCGCCGCATCCACGTTGACCGCCGCCACCAAAGTCAGATTCTTGAAATCATGCCCCTTGGCCAGCATTTGGGTGCCGACTAGAATATCGGCCTCACCCGCATGCACCTGGTCGAACAGTGCTTCGGCCGAGCCCTTACGGCTGGTCGAATCGCGGTCGATGCGCAGCACGCGCGCTGTGGGGCAAGCTTCGGCCAGATGCACTTCGAGGCGCTGCGTGCCCTGCCCATAGCCACGAATATCCACATTGCCGCAGGTCGGGCAACCCTGCGGCACGGCCTCCGCGAATCCGCAGTGATGGCACATCAGGGTCCCGCCTGTGAGCAAGCCACGGCGCCGATGCATGACCAGATAAGCCGTACAGCGTGTGCAAGCACTCACCCAGCCGCAAGCGGCACAGGATAGGACCGGCGCATAGCCGCGCCGATTGAGAAACACCAGGCTTTGTTCACCGGCATCCACACGGCTGCGGATCGCATCCCAGATCGGCGCTGCGATACCGTGCAGGGCACGTGCAATGTTCAGATCGATGATGCGTACTTCAGGCAACACGGCATCGGCTACTGCTCGACTTTTCATCACCAGGCGCCGGTAGCGCCCCGACTGTGCATGCGCAAACGTCTCCAGCGACGGCGTGGCACTGCCCAGGACGATCGGAACCCCTTCGTTTTTGGCGCGATACACCGCGAGATCGCGTGCCGAGTAGCGCATGCCTTCCTGCTGCTTGAAGGACGGATCGTGTTCCTCGTCGACCACGATCAGGCGCAGGCGCGGCAGGGAGGCCAG
>JAYVWK010000370.1:0-3346 GCA_043786185.1 Burkholderiales bacterium | reverse complement strand
CCATGCCGGGCCGCGCGAGCACAGGCGCTTGCTGCCTGTCGCAACATGACATGCCGGCGGGAAGCGTCGCCGATGCGCTCGGCCAGGCACAAATAGGCGTCGGCCGACACCAGCACCGGCGCCGATGCCGACATGCCGCTGATGCGGTAAGCCTTGATCAGGGATTCGCAACGCAGAAGCAATCCGCTCGCCGCGTCAACTTGCCCGGCCAAGGCGTGGCACAGGGCACGCCTGGCACACGCACCCGCCAGAAAGCGGTAGTCCGGAATCGCCTCGTATGCCGCGCTTGCCGTTTCGAACATGCCGATAGCGGCGACATGATCGCCGCGATACAGATGCGCCACGCCGGCGGCGTTAATGCCCCAGGCGATCACATGGTCGTCGCCAATCGCCGTACCGACTTCCAGTTGTCGTGCGGCGAGTTCCATCCAACGTGCGTCGCCCATGGAACGCAGGACAAAGTAAGTCGCACCTGTGCACGATGCCCACCAGCGCAAGTGACCCACGGCATCGAGCTCTCGCGATCCGGCATCCAGTGTTTCAAGTGCGCCCGCCCAATCGCCACAACTGTATTGATGCATGCCGTGCATGTGAAGGCAATAGCCCAGCGCCAGCCTGTCATCCAATTGGCGCGCGGCGCGCAATGCCCGCCGATGCAGCATCGCACCGATCCGGTAAAACCCGAGAGTATCGGAGATCAGGCCGAGTGACGCGGTACTGATGGCCAAGCCGCGCGACAGAGGCCGCCGCTCGGCTTCGTCAAGCATGGTGAGAATGTCCAGCACAAAGCGCGCCGGGTGCAGAAAATAATCGACCGAGCCGATCACCTCGAACAACTGCGAAGCTGTCACGTAGGCCGGATCGGCCGGACGTGCGCCACCGAGCCCGGCAGGGTGGAACGGGCGCAGTACCCGGCGCACCGAGCGTCCAAGCAAGGTGCGGGCAATCGCCACATGTGTTGCCTGCGGCGTGACCGGATAAGGGAACCCGAGCCCGGCCAAGGCTTCCAACGCGTGCTTCAGCGCCGCTTCATTGCGACCCAGGCGATACAAGGCTTCGGCCATGCGCGTTGCCAGCTGCGCGCGTCGCACGCGGTCCACGGATCGCGCCGAAGCCGTGGCTGCCCGCAGCGCACTTTCATAGAGTTCCAGCGCCTCGGTGTCGGCTGCGATCCGCGCAGCCTCGCTACCGGCAAGAAACAGGTATTCCTGGGCCCGGTCCCAGTCCTGCGCGCAGGCGAAATGATGCGCGAGCAAGGGATAGATTTCCTGCAAACGATCGGCGAACAATTGCAGGAACGCGATCCCGACTTCGCCATGCAGTTGGCAGCGCTGCTCTTCAAGCAGGCTGTCATAGACGGCCTGCTGGATCAGCGGATGACAGAAAACGAAGCCCGGCTCGCGCGCCATTGGGCCGTCGACCAGCAGTTCCGCCGTCTTGAGCATTGCGAGATCGCCGGCCAAGTCGGGATGCGCCTGCGTGACCGCCACAAGCACCCGCAAACTGAAGCCGCGTCCGATGACGGCCGCCAGTTTGAGCAATTGTTTGGCGCGGCTGTCGAGCCGATCGACGCGCGCCAGAATCACCCCTTCAATGCGGTCGGGCAGCAGGTTCGCATCAAGGCGCCCGGTAGTGCGCCATCCACCACTGAAATGGTCACGTTCGATTGCCTCGGTTGCCACCAGGGCGCGGACCAGTTCTCCCAGATAAAAGGGATTGCCGCCCGCGCGTCGGGACAAATAGGCTTCAAGCGGGGCCGGCAAGGGACCGGGCGGCAGCAACTGCACCAGGTGCTGCCGCACCGCAGCCCGGTCAAGCGGCGCCAGCGTGATCGCACTATGCAAACCGGCCAGCCTTTGGTCGGCTCGAAGCGCATGCGCCGGACCGGTACCGCTTCCGCTGTCGCCAGCCGGCCGGTAGGCAACCACGAAAAGTATCGGCAGTCTCAACGCCAGCGGCAGCAAATGTTGTAGCAGGGCCACCGAGGAACTGTCGGCCCACTGCCAATCGTCCAGCACAAACACCAGCGGGCGCGCCTGCGCCAATCGCTCGACAACTCGCAGGCTGGTAAAAAATATCTGGTGCCCGGTCGCCTGACCTTCGAGCGCCTGCAGGCGCTGCGCAGCTGCGCCCTGCGGATGGAGCCCAAGCAGCAAGGAAACAAACGGTGTGATATCTGCCGCCGCAGCACCGAACAGATCGCCGATCGCGCTGGCCACCTTCTGCAAGGCACTCGCTTCGCCTTCATCATCAGCGATGTCCAATGCACCACGCATGAGGGCGCGAAACGGCAGGTAGCTATTGGACTTTCCGTATGAGACGCAGGTACCCTGCACCCAGCGTGTACCACTGGTCAACGCCAACGCCTGCGTTTCGGCAAGCAGTCGGGACTTGCCAAGCCCTGCCTCACCGGCGACGGTCACAATGCCGCCAGACCCACTGCAAAGCCGTTCCACAGCGGCCTGCAGGGTCGCCCATTCGCCACCGCGGCCGACCATTTTGGCCCCGGCATCAAGCCCGGTCCGCGCTTGCAGCGCCTGTGTCGGCCTGGATGCAACCAACTCAAACACCCCGATCGGTTCGACCTTGCCCTTGACTTTGCGCGCACCGAGCGTGCGGCATTCCACAAAGGCGGAAATCGCCTTGGCCACCGACGCGCTGCAAACCACCTGACCTGGTTGGGCCTCGGTTTGAAGGCGTGCGGCCACGTTCGCCGTGTCACCGATCGCAGTCACGCTGGCGCCCTGCTTGTCGCCAACTCTTCCGAACACGACCGGGCCGCTATTGAGGCCAACGCGAATACGTAGCTGCTCGCCCGCGGGCATGGTCGACCAGACTTGTGCTGCCACCGCATCGCGAATGGCAATGGCGGCAAGAGCGGCGCGCCGCGCATGGTCCTCGTGCATGATCGGCGCACCGAAAAGCGCCATGAATCCATCGCCAAGAAACTGGTTCACATTGCCGTCGTATTGGCGCACAAAGGCTTCGGCGGCCGGCATGAACTCGTTTAACACACGATGCATGCGATCAGCGCCCAGCTTCGCGGCCAGCGACGTCGAGCCAACAATGTCGCAAAAAAGAATGGTGACCTGCTTGCGCTCACCGGCACCGCCAAACTCCGCGCCGGCGCCTGGCATCGCTTCCGGCAACAGTCGGATCCCGCATTCGCCGCAGAATTTCTGCCCAGGCGAAAAAGCCGAACCGCAGGCCGCGCAGTGGATACCCGCAGTCATCGATGGGCAGCGTCGCGGATCGTCCGGGACGACTCTTTTCGACCGTACAACCCGCGCCACCGACGCATCATCGCCCCTCGCTTATCCGGTTACTCGTCCAGCGACACGCAAGT
>JAYVWK010000369.1:0-2527 GCA_043786185.1 Burkholderiales bacterium | reverse complement strand
GGTTGGCAAGCGCAATGGCGTAGTGGGCGAGCTGCACGGCCTCGCCTTCGGCAATTTCGCGGTTGCTGGGGATGTGGCCGGTTTTATAGTCCACAATCGCAAGTTCAGCCCCGTTACTGTCGAGTCGATCGAGCCGTCCACTGCAGCGATGGTCGTCCAGATAGGGTGTGTCGACGCGCTGTTCCGCCGCCGCTACGCGCCAGTCGCCTGCACGTTTGATTTGCCAGTCGATGTAGCCAGGCAAGCGACTTTCCCATTGATGCAGCAGGCCGCGATGTTGGAAATTGTCCTCAACGTCGGCGGCAAACACCGCGCGCGCTATGCGTTGCAGGAATTCAATCGCGACCGCGCGGTTTTCGGGCGTCATAGGTAACTCGAACGGCCCCGGTAAGCCGTCGACGCCGATGTGAAAGGCGTGCAGGCAACGGTGTACGCGTTCGCCGTAGTCCCCGCGCTCCAATACTTCCCGCACTTCTTCGGGCGCCCGCAATTTCAGAATGGCGGCGCCGAAAAACTTGTAGGGGCAGTCGATCAGGTATTGATGATCGGTCGCGGAGACTTTGGCGGGAAAAAGCGGCGGCGGGATCTGTGTGCTGAGTGTTACGCGCGGCGTTGGTAATGTTGTTTCGTGTGCGGCGATCAGCGTTTGGTCGCTGTGTGCCTGGAACTGAAGTTCGCTATCGCGCAGGCTCGTGCCATAACTCATAGTATGAAACGATTCGATCAGTTCAATCCACGGGCTGGGTTGCCCTTCATGCTCGCCGGAATGCCAGGTCACCAGTATTTCTGGCGCCGAATGCAACAATCGGCGAAATTGATGGAAGCGCTGGGTTTGATTTTCCTGGCTCGGTGGCAGGCCGAGCTCGGTGCGGACCGCATCGTTGAAAAAGGGCGCGCCGGTCGCGCCGCCGGGTAAGTGCTTACGGGTGGCGCCCCCGATGATCAACGCGCCAAAATGGGCGAGCGCGCTTTGTGAGAGTGACAGTAATTCCACACGACGGTCTTGCGCGCCGTGCGGGTGAAATGTTTGGCGCTCGAAGGCTCTGCCTAGCCAAACGCGAAAGCCTTGCCAGTCCAGCCACGGCTCCTCGGCCACCGGTGCGACTGTAATCTCTGCCAACACGTCCAGTAACAGACGTCCGGCGGCGTCGGCCGCTAATGCCTGTTGCATGCCCAAACGCTCTAGACTCTGCCTCAGGGCGTGCACATAGTGCGTTGGCCGACCGACGCCTTGCTGGCGCAATGCGTTGAGTGGCGCGCCGGCATGTTCCAGCGCATCGAGCAGGCCCAGAATCCCGGCTACGCCTGAGCCATCGCCGGTACTCAATCGATGCGCCCGTGCCCGCGTCGCCCGCCGATAGCGATCCAGCCCGCGGGCGATGTTCTCGTTAACGATGATGTCGTTGTGCAGCCGGTAAACATGCTGCAAATGACGGGTGCGCTCCGCATCGGGGAACGCGAAGGGCGACTTGAGCGTGTCGAGCAAAGGCCGGTAGGCGAAGTCTTCTTCCAGGGTTTGCAGCCAGGTTTCGACCGCCGCCGCGGCGGCCGTGGTGGAAAGCGCCCAACCGGCCCGATCGACCACCGCCACACCGGCCCGCTCCAGCAGCGCGCGCACGCGGCGAGCCAGTTGGCGATCTTCGATCACTAAACCCACCGGATGCACACCCTGCACGAGCCAGCGACGTGTTTGGATATCAATCGCGCGCGCTTCGTCATCGAATCCGTGGGCGCTGAGTGTGCGCAGCCTGTTGCGCAATGGACTGCCGGCCTCTGCGTTGCGCTGCTGTAGGGCGCGATCCGACAAGGGAACCGCGCCGTCGTCGAAAACACGGTCAAGAAATGCCGAGTAGGGCGAGGTAGTTTCCGCCATCGGAAGTTGAAGCGAGAGTTGGCGCGCGAGATTAGCCAGTGGCGCATCCGGGTGCAAGGGTTTGGCTTGGGCTTGCCCGTGCAATACCAGCGTGAGGCGATTTTTGTCTAATAATTGTTTGAACCAGTCGCGCTCGGGTGGCGACAGCGAAATGAATCCGGCCGCGTAATAGTGCCGATGCGAATCATCGCTTTGACGCAGCCGCGTTAGCCGGTCAACATAATCAATGCTAGGGTCAATCAAGTCGTGCGCGGCCAATTGTTCGTGCCAGGCGATCCATAGCGTGTGTATTACACGCGCTTCCACGCCGAGGGCTTCGTTGTATGACGAGGCGGGGCCATAGGCGCGAATCATTTGAGCCAGGAAATCGTCGAATTTCTTGCTGACCGTGACACGGTGTAGTGTGAGGTCGTCGAAGAAATCCAGCAGCGCGTCCGCCAGCGCCCAGGGATTGGCGTGGCCGAAGAACGTAGCGTGTTGAGCCACCGTTTGCGCCAGTAACAGCTCACGGGCGTCCCGCCCAAGTACATAACGGGTGGGCGCAAGCGCGTGCGATACCCATTCCGACAGACTCTGAATGGTCGGGCCCAGCAGGCCTTGTTGGTTGAAGTTTTGCTGCACTTGGGCGAGCAGCAACGCGCGCAACCGGGCCGC
>JAYVWK010000368.1:0-6153 GCA_043786185.1 Burkholderiales bacterium | reverse complement strand
TTTTTCTCCTGCAATGGCGACCGCACGCTGGAAGCACCCAAGGGCATTTTCGAGGGTCACGACGGGCTGCCGGCGCAGGTGGTGCTCAACCCGGGCACTGCGGCCGAGCAGGTGCTGCCGTCAAAATCGAGTGGCCGGCGGCTGAAGAAAGGCGACGTCATTCGCGTGGTGGGACCCAACGGGGGTGGCTACGGCGCGCCGGTCAGCCGCGCGGCCGCGCAAGTCGCCGCCGACGCGGCCGACGGCCTCATCAGCCACGCGCAGGCGCGCGACGTATACCGGGTGGCGCTCGATCCAGCTAGCGGTGCGCTCGATGTCGTCGGCACGCGCCAACTGCGCGACATGGCTTGAATGAGCAGATTGGGAGACTACGCAGGATGAAAACGTCGGCGGTTCTCCTGGCCGGCCTGCTGCTCTCGCTGGCCGGCATTGATGTCGGCGCGCAGTCCTACCCGACTCGAACGGTGCGGGTCATCGTGCCCTATGGCGTTGCCGGTGCCGCCGACATCTTCGCCCGCACGCTTGCGCAAAAGCTGTCGGACAATCTCGGCCAGCAGTTCGTGATCGACAACATTCCCGGCGCCAACGGCATTGTCGGCTCCGAGGTCGCGGCGCGCGCTCCAAAAGACGGCTATACGCTACTGGTGGTCGCCTCCAACCATGCCATCAATCCCGCCCTGTACCGCAAGCTACCGTTCGACATCCACCGCGACTTCACCGGTATCTCGCTGATCGGCACCGTGGTTCAAGTCCTGTCGGTGCACCCGTCGCTGCCGGTGCGGACGGTAAAGGAACTGATCGCCCATGCGCGTCAGCGCCCGGGGCAGCTCAGTTTCGCTTCCACCGGTAACGGCAGTCCGACCCACCTTTACGGCGAACTGATGAAAAGCCAGGAGGGCATCGACATGCTGCATGTACCCTACAAAACCGCCGGCGCTGCGCTTACCGCGCTGGCGGCGGGCGAGGTCAACATATCGTTCCTGGTGATGACCTCGGCCCTGCCGCAAGCGAAAGCAGGTCGCATTCGCCCGCTCGCGCTGGTCGGGTCGCAGCGTTCGGCACTGGCGCCTGAATTGCCGACACTCGGCGAAGCCGGCCTGGCGGGTTACGAAAATGGCGCCTGGATCGCGCTTCTCGCCCCCGCCGGGGTGCCGCGCGACATCGTCCTGCGTCTCAACCGCGAGGTGCGCCGCGCGCTGGACGCGGCGGACCTGCATGAACGCCTGTTGCCGCAGGGTGTGGGCGTGGGCGCCAGTTCGCCCGAAGAGGTCGATGCGCTCACACGCAGCACCGCCCTGCGCTGGGGCGCGCTGATTCGCAAGCTTGCGCTGCAGACCGATTGACCATTTTCGCGAATTTTCTGAAGGGTTCCACATGAGTTGCGAATCGGACATCCGCGCACTGCTTGCGCACATCGACACGTGCGAGAACGAGATCGGCGCCTGGGCCTGGCTCGATCACGCGGCCGCGCTGGCACAAGCGCGGGCGCTCGACGCCGCGCCCGCGCGCGGCGCCTTGCACGGCATGGCCATCGGCGTCAAGGACGTGATCGATACCGCCGACATGCCCACCGAATACAACTCGCCGATCTATGCCGGGCACCGGCCGGTGCAGGACGCCGAAGTGGTGCGCCGCCTGCGCGTGGCCGGTGCGATCATCCTGGGCAAGACGGTGACCACCGAATTCGCCTTCATGGCGCCTGGCCGCACGCGCAATCCGCATGACCTCACATGCACGCCCGGGGGCTCCTCGAGCGGCTCGGGCGCTGCGGTGGCCTCTGGCATGGTGCCGGTGGCGCTGGCCACGCAAACCGGCGGCTCGACCATTCGTCCGGCCGCCTTCTGTGGCGTGATCGGCTACAAACCGGCGTTCGGCCGCTATCCGGTGGCGGGCCTCAAACACCTGTCCCCCTCGCTTGACACCATTGGTCTGCATGCGCGCAATCTCGATGACCTGGCCCGTGTCTCGGCGGTGTTGGCCGGTGATGCCCAGGCGGCCGCTGCGGTGATGCCGGTGCGCCCGCGCATTGCGCTCGCACGCACCCACCACGATCACGAGGCCGAACCGCAGGCGATCAAGCGTCTTGAAGATGCCGCGGCTGCGCTGCGCAAGGCCGGTGCGGAGGTACGCGAAATGACGCTTCCCGCCCTGTTTGTTGAAATCGAGCCGCTGCACCGGGTCATCATGGCCAAGGAAGCCGCGCAGATGTTCGTGCCGGAATGGGCCAACGCGCGCCACCAGCTGTCCGCCGACCTCGCTGCCTTCATCGCGCAGGGCATCGCGTATACCGATACCGAGGTCGCGGCCGCGCGCCTGCGCGTGGCTGAGGGCAAGCGTTTGATGAACACCCTGTTGGCGGAAGATGAATTGCTGTTGATGCCGCCAGCCGCGGGCGAAGCCCCTGTCGGACTGGCCTCGACCGGCAACGCCGCCTTCAATCGCCTGTGGACCATGCTTGGCGTGCCCTGCATTACCCTGCCCGCCGGTCGCGGCGTGCGCGGCCTGCCGCTAGGGGTGCAATTGATTGCCGGCGACAAGGCAGGCAGCGAAGCGCAATTGCTGGCGCGCGCGCGCTGGGTGCAGGACGCGCTGGCCGGCGCGGGCTACGGCCCTTGACCAAGGAGAGAATCATGTCCACTGAAAAACATGCGGGAATCGACAGCACCACGCGGCGCCTGGTCGACTTCGCGCTCGCCTATCGCTATGAAGACTTGCCGGCCTCGACCGTGCATGCGGCCAAGGCGCGCCTGCTCGACTCGGTTGCCGTCGGCCTTGCAGCCTACGCGGCACCGCCGGTGCGCATTCTCCGCAAGACCGCGCCAAGGGTCAATGGTCCCTGGCATGCAACGCTGTGGGGCACACGCGACAAGACCACCCCCGATATCGCGGCCCTGGTCAACGGCAGCATGGTGCGCTACTTCGACTTGAACGACGCCTATCGCACCCTCGATGCCGCGCATCCGTCCGACAATCTTCCGGGCCTTCTGGCAGTGGCCGAGGCGCGCGGCCTGTCCGGGCGCGACCTGATCCTGGCGTCCTTCATTTCCTACGAAATCCAGTGCCGCTTTACCGACACTGTGGCCTTCAACGCTGCCGGCTGGGACCAGCCATTGGTGGGCGCGCAGGCGGCGGCACTTGCGGTGGGCCGCATCATGGGGCTGGATGCGGAACAACTGGCGCACGCCTTGTCATTGGCCGTCGTGCCGCACATGCCGACCTACCAGACCCGTTCAGGCGAATTGTCGATGTGGAAAGGTTGCGCCGGCCCCAACGGCGCGCGCCACGGCATCTTCGCCGCCTATCTGGCACAGGAAGGCATGACCGGTCCGTACAACGCCTACGAAGGCACCTTCGGCCTGTGGAAACAGGGCATGGGCAAGGCCGCGGACTTCAGCCTGCCAAGCGGCCCGCTGGCGCCGCCGCTGGGGCTGAACCAGACCAACATCAAGCGCTATCCGGTGCGCGATTCCTGCCAGTTGCCGATCGACACCGCCCTGCAACTGCGTGCCAAGCTTGCCGGCCGCGCCTTCCGCAGTTTGCATGTCGACACCTACAAGTCGGCCCATTTCGGCGCGGTGGCCGACGCCGAACTGTGGGCGCCGCAGACCCGTGAAACCGCCGACCATTCGATGCCCTTCTCGATCGCCGCCGCGCTGGCCGACGGAAAAGTCGACAGCGACACCTTCGAGGATGGCCGCTTTCTCGATCCCGACATACTGGACATCATCGGCAAGATGAAGGTCGAGATCAATCCCGACTACTCGAAACAGACGCCAGGCTTGCGCAACTGCCGCATCGAGGCGACCCTTGAATCGGGTGAGAAGGTGGTCGGGCATTGCGCCCTGTCGCAGGCGGAGATCGAAAAGGAAACGCCTGACGAGGTGATCGATGCCAAGTTCCACAGCCTGACACGGCGTCTGTTGCCGCCGGCGACACGCACCGCGCTGGCCGCCGAAATCGGCAAGCTTGAAACGCTGGCGCGGGTCGACAGCATCATCGAACTGATGGTCATCTAAACGAGAGGAATGCAAGAACATGAATACAGCAGTGCGGGATGTGAAGGCCGATGCGGCACGTCTGATCGACACCGTGGCCGCTGGCGGGGTCGCGGTATTCCCGGTCGATGTGGGCTATGCGATCGTCGGCAATGCGCAAGACGCGATCGCGCGCGTGTTCGCCTGCAAGAAGCGCAGTTTCGAGAAGGCCTGCGGCATGTTCAGCAATCGCGACATGCTGATCAACTTGTCGCTCCTGGATCAGCGCTCGATCGACATCGCCGATTCGATCACCAAGAAGCATGGCCTGCCGTTCTCGGTGGTGGTGCCCTACAAGGTCGACCATCCGTTTTTTTCGGGTCTCACCCCGTTGACGCGTGAGCGTTCGTCGCGCGGCGACACCATCGACATGCTGCTCAACGCCGGCACCCTGCACGACGAGATCGCGCGCCTGGCCTGGGCACGCGGCATGCCGGTGCTGGGCTCGTCGGCCAATACGTCGCTCACCGGCAGCAAATACAAGCTGATGGATGTGGAGGAACCGGTGCGCAAGGAGGCCGACCTGGTGCTCGACTACGGCAACACCAAGTACTCGCATCCGGCCGGCATGGGCAGCTCGATCATCGCCCTGCCGAGCCTGCAACCGATCCGTCGCGGCATCGAGTTCGAGCGCATCTGCGACATCATCAAGGCGGAGTTCGGCAGCGACCCGCGCCTGCTGGGCTAACGCGGCGCGGATGCGCAGGCGCTATTTCCATGCAATCCCGCTATCCTCGGCACAGCGGCGCGACAATTTGCTTGCGTCCGTACCATGGTACGGGACGAGAATACGTTTGATCGTTACCAGGAAACATGACAGGCTTGCCAAACAGGTGCGTTTGTGAAGACCTCCGCAACGCTCGATAATCGTGCATGATGATGACCACTGGCCGCTGGCCCAATCGGGCGTTCACCATAGGACTGCTGGCCGCGCGTTGCGGCTTGGGGGTTGAGACAATCCGCTTCTATGAGCGCAAAGGCCTGATTGATCAGCCCAGGCGTCCGGCAGGCGGGGTCCGCGTCTATCCGGAAGCCACCGTTGAACGGCTCGGATTTGTGCAACACGCCCAGGAGCTCGGATTTACCTTGCGCGAAATCGGCGAATTGCTGGCATTGCGGGCCGATCCGACTGCCGAATGCGGCGCGGTGAAAAGCCGCGCGGCGGAAAAGTTGGCCGAAATCGAGGCCAAGCTGATACACCTGGCGGCAGTGCGAAAATCGCTGCGCCAATTGGTCGACGTCTGTCCGGGCGAAGGCGACCTTGAGCAATGCTCGATTGTCGCCATGCTGGCCGCGCCAACACTCACTGAATCGAGCCTTTCCCGCCCTGCCCCCGCGAGCCTGCCCATGAAATCCACTGAACTGCACATTGACGGCATGCATTGCCAAGGCTGCGCCAAGACCGTTGAATTGCTGCTGGCTGCGGTCACTGGCGTGAAAAGCGTGAGTGCGTCGTACCCCGGGCATAGCGCCAGGGTCTTCCATGACCCCGCCGTGGTGACGCCGACAGCGCTGGCCCAGGCGGTCGAGCGTGCCGGCTATACCGTCAGCGTTCGGGCTTGAGAGTTCAGCCTTGACAATTCGGCCTTGACTATTCGTCCTCAAGCATCAGGCCAGACAATCGGAGCTCAAGGATCATGTTTGGTGCGGACCCGGTGCACGTCCTGCTGTGGCCAATCGGCTTCGGTCTGTTCGCCTTCATCGAACCATGTGCGATTGGCGCAACGCTGCTGTTTATCAAAACCCTGGAAGGGCACACGGCGCGGCGCAAGCTCGCCCAGGTATTCACATTCACAGTGGCGCGGACGATTTTCATGGGAGTGCTGGGGGTGGTCGCCGCCTTGGTCGGTTCGTGGTTCCTCGGTTTGCAAAAGTTCGTATGGGTACTGGTCGGCCTGCTCTATGCCGGTACCGGCGTGCTCTACCTCACCGGGCGGATCGGATCCTTGATGCGCTCGATCGGCCCTTCGCTTGCCGCCGTGCAAACAACGCGAGGGGCCGCCGCGATGGGCCTGCTGTTCGGGTTCAACATTCCGGCCTGTGCGGGACCGCTGCTGCTCGTACTTCTGGCGACGACCGCGGCCGAAGGCGCGAGCGGGGCCAACGCCGCGCGGGGATT
>JAYVWK010000367.1:0-4622 GCA_043786185.1 Burkholderiales bacterium | reverse complement strand
GCGGCGGGTATCGCTTCCTCGGGCATCGGCCTGGGTACGCTGGTTGTACCGCTCCTGGCGGTGCGCCTGATCGATGTTATTGGCTGGCGTGCGACGCTGCAATGGATGGCGCTTGCGGCCCTCTTGATCGGCGTGGCGGGCACTTTGCTGCTGGAAAAATCGCCGCAAAGAAAAGGCTTGTTCTCCGACAACGACGCAAGCGGCCCGGTGGCTGCTCAGGCTGGCGGCATGGGTTGGGGCGAGGCTATGCGTTCACCGACCTTCGGCTTATTCTTCCTCACCATTTTGTTGACCGGGCTGGTGCAGTTCATGCCGTTGGTGCATCTGGCGCGCCATGCGCAGGACCGCGGCCTTTCGGCCGCCAGCGGCGCGCTGCTGCTGGGTATCATCGGCGTGGGCAGCTTCGCCGGTCGCTTTGTCCTGACCGGACTGGCCGATCGCTTCGGGCGGCGCGATTCCTATGCCGCCATGTTCGCTCTGATGGGCGCGGCATTCGCATGGTGGTTGCTCTGCCTTGCATTGCCCCCCTCGTTTGCAGCGCTAGCCGGTTTCGCCATCTTGTTCGGTCTGGGCTACGGCGGGTTTGTCGGTCTGGCGCCACCGCTTGCGATGGGCTATTTCGGGGCGCGCAACCTGAGCGGCCTGATCGGGTTTCTGTATGTCGCCGCCGGTATCGGTACCCTGATCGCGCCGACCTTCACCGGCTGGGTCTACGACCACAACGCCAGTTACGCCTGGCCGATCGCCTCGGGCATTCTGGTCAACATGTGTGCCGCGTGGGTCGCCATGAGGTTGCCCAAGGCTGCGGCTTGAGTTGCCGCGATCGGGGATTTCGGCATGAATCGCCGGCGGCGCATGCTTGCCTTATATACTGCGGGCTTTTTTGAAGGAAAGCACCCATGAGTTCGCAATTGATCATTGAAGACATCACGGTAGGCAGCGGCGCCGAAGCCGTCGCCGGTGCCCACATCTCGGTGCATTACACCGGCTGGCTGTACAACGAAGGTGTACGCGGCGCCAAATTCGACTCCAGCCGTGACCGGGGACAGCCGTTCGACTTTCCGCTGGGTGCCGGGCATGTCATCAAGGGCTGGGACGAAGGCTTCGCCGGCATGAAAATCGGCGGTGTGCGGGTGCTCACGATTCCGCCGGAAATGGGCTACGGTGCGCGCGGCGCCGGTGGCGCGATTCCGCCCAATGCGACACTGCAATTCGAGGTGGAATTGCTCGGGGTTTAGCCGCGGTTGCAGTAGCAGCCAAGGTTTGGGAACGCCGGCCAGGCACATGTAGAAGCAGAAGCAAGAGGTGCGTGTCGACCACGGTTAGGCGCAGGTTGGAGGCGGAACAAGGGGGGAGTCGCACCGGTTGTGGACTAACATCGGGGTTCACTTGGACATTGGCAGACATCGATGAAACTCGGCTTCTTCACAATGCCCATGCATCCGCCCGGGCGCGACTACACCCAAACCCTCAAGGAAGATCGTGAGGCGTTCATCCTGGCCGACCGCCTGGGTTTTGCCGAGGCTCTGGTGGGTGAGCATGTTTCTGACATTTGCGAATCGATCCCCTCCGCCCTGGCCTTCATCGCCAGCATCGCACACGACACCAGGCATATCAAGCTCGGTACCGGAACGGTCAACCTTACCAATAGCCATCCGGCGCAGGTGGCGGCGCTGGCAGCGATGGTCGATCACCTGCTGGAGGGCCGTTTCATTTTCGGCATCGGCCCCGGAGGCCTGCGCTCCGATATGGAGGTGTTCGGCAATATCGATCTGGATCGCAACGCGATGTTCGTTGAATCCATCGACCACATCCTGGCCCTGTGGTCCGGTGTGGCGCCTTACGACCTCAAGGGCAAGTTCTGGAACATCAGCACTCGCCGCACGCTGCTTCCCGAGACCGGCCAGGGCGTTTTCCTCAAACCCTATCAGCAACCGCATCCGCCGATCGTGATCACCGCGATCACCCCGGCGTCACGCGGCATTACCGCGGCGGCCGAACGTGGCTGGACGCCGTTGTCGGCGAATTTCCTGCAGACACCTGGGGTGGCTACTCACTGGCCCGCTTATGCGCTGGGCTGCGCGAACGTCGGGCGCACCGCGCGGCGCGCCGACTGGCGCGTATGCAAGAGCATTTTTGTGGCCGACGACGACGCCACAGCGGAACGTTATGTGATGGATCACAAGGGCGCTTACGGCTTCTACTTCTGGAACCTGATCACCAAACGGCGCAGTGCCGGTGCCTTGTTTTCCTTCAAGCGCGATCCCGCCATGGCGGACGAGCAGGTGACGCTCGACTATGTGCTCGACACCATGGTGATTCGGGGTGGTGTTGCGCGCGTGGTCGACCAGTTGCTGGCATTTCACGCTGAGCTGGGCGGTTTCGGCACGCTCATGCTGTGCGGACACGATTGGGCCGACCCGGTGCTGGCGCGGCGCTCGATGCAGCTGATAGCCGAGCAGGTGATGCCGCGCGTGAATGCCGCGCTTGGCGAAAGCTGAAGGTCCGGTTTGCGACGGCCGGGATGTACGGCATCGCCTCGCGGTCAGGATCGCCCTCAGATAAACGTGGCGATCTGGTCCAGCGCCTTGCGCTTGATATCCGGTACTTTCACCCCGTCCGCCGGATACCCCACCACCAGCAGCAGGAACGGCCGCTCGCCTTTCGGCCGTCCGAGAATCTGGTTCAGAAAGCCCATCGGGCTCGGCGTATGGGTCAGTGTTGCCAGGCCGGACGCATGCAGGGCGGTGATCAGCATGCCGCAGGCGATCCCGGTGGATTGGCCTATGTAATAGTTCTTCACGCGCCTGCCGTCCTCGAGCGCGGAATGGGTTTTCTCGAAAATCGCGATCAGGTAGGGCGCGATGTCGAGAAACGCCTTGTGCTCGTCGGTACCCAGCGGCGCCAGTGCGTCCAGCCATTCCTGCGGTGCACGGCTGTTGTAGAACTCGCGTTCTTCCTTTTCCGCTTCAAGCCTGATGCGCGCCTTGACTCCGGGGGCGCTGATCACTACAAAGTGCCACGGCTGCAGTGCGGCACCTGACGGTGCACTGCCGGCGGCCCGCAGGCAGTGTTCGATGATTTCGCGTGGCACCGGGCGATCGGAAAAGTCGCGCATCGTGCGGCGGCGCTGGATCTCGGCATTGAAAGCGCGCGCACGCTCGATCATTTCGGGCGCCGGATATTCGCGCCAGGACGGGTGCGGGACGAAATGGGCGTCGGCCATCTGGAGCTTACTTCTACTCAACCTTGATATTGGCCTCTTTCACCACCCGACCCCAGCGGGTGATTTCACTGCTGACATGGCTGGCGAGTTGCTCGGGCGAACTCGCCACCACGTTCATGCCCATGCCCTGCAGGCGTTCGCTCATGTCTTTGGTTTGCATGATGCGCACCACGTCGGCGTTGACGCGGTCGATCACCGGCCTGGGCGTGCCGGTCGGCACGAAAAAGGCGAACCAGGTCGAGACGTCGAAGCCGGGCACGCCGGATTCCGCCAGCGGCGGTACGTCGGGCGCAGTGGCGGAACGATCCTTGGAGGTAATCGCCAGCACCCGCACGCGGCCGGCGCGGGCCTGCGGCATGATGGCGGTCACCGTATCAAATGCCACCTGCACATCACCACCGACAAAGCCCTGCATCGCCGCCACTGTGCCCTTGAACGGTATGTGGGTCATGCTGGTCCCGGTGAGTGAGCCAAACAGGGCGATGATCAGGTGTGACGAAGTGCTGATGCCGGGCGAACCGATATTGAGAGCGTCGGGCCTCGATTTGGCCAGCTCGATCAGTTCACGCACGTTGTTGACCGGCAACGAAGGATGCACCGCCAAGAGGTTGGGGATGGTCACCAGCAGCGATACGGGTGCGAAGTCGCGCACCGGGTCATAGGGCAGCTTGGCATACAGCGCCGGGTTGGCACCGTGGGTGCCGATGTGGCCCATGAAGATGGTGGTGCCGTCGGGCGCCGACTTGGCGGACATCTCGGCACCGATGATGCTGCCGGCGCCCGGGCGGTTGTCGACTGTGACCGGCTGGGCCCAGGTTTCGGTGAGCCTCTGTGCTATCAGGCGTCCGAGCGTGTCGGTAGCCGCACCCGGCGGGAACGGCACCACGATGCGAACCGGGCGGCTTGGATAAGTCTGGGCCTGGGCAAGCGGTGCGGGTAGCAGGCACAACAAGACAATCGCAAGTTTGAACATTTTCGTCTCCGGATATTTGTGTTGACGTGATTATGCCTTGGGCCTTGTGCGCGCACGCGCATGGTCAGGACTCTCCGCATCCAGATAGCGTGCCAGCCCGGCTTCGCGATCGACCGGCACCACCTCGGCCAGCGTGGTGCCGCCTGGCGGCTGCAGTTCGGGCGGAAACATCGCCAGTTTTTGCTTGTCGCCCAGGCGCAGGCGCGACATATCGATGTCGCGTTCATTGACACCGGCCACCGGATGAATTGCGACGCCGGCCACGACCTCAAGGTCGAACCACCAGCGCTTGAGCGGATTACGCGCGCCGTTGCCGTCGAAATCGTCCTGGTCGGCGATCGATTTGGCAAGCTCCGGATGCTCGATCGACAGCCACATGAGTTTTTCCGCTTCGACCGTGTCTTCGCGGTTCCACGGGCACAT
>JAYVWK010000366.1:0-4838 GCA_043786185.1 Burkholderiales bacterium | reverse complement strand
CCGGCCTGCTACCGGCAAGGCAGCATGCGCCCGACGGTGACCGACGCCAATATGGTGCTGGGCTTCTTGAACCCGGTCGCGCTGGCCGGCGGGTCGCTCAAGGTGTATCCCGACCTTTCGGCACAGGCGATCGCCGCAGCCATCGCGGGTCCGCTGCGCCTTTCGGTGATCGAGGCTGCGCACGGCATCCGGCAGGTGGCCAACGTCAACATGGCGCGCGCGATCCGCGCGGTGACCGTCGAGCGCGGGCGCGATCCACGCGACATGACGATGATCGCTTTCGGCGGCGGCGGGCCGCTGCATGCGGTCGATGTGGCTCGGCTGCTGGGAATCAGGCGTGTGATCGCGCCGGTGATGGCGGGCGTGTTTTCCGCAGCCGGCATGCTCGCGGCGGATGCCGAGCACAATTTCGTGCGCGCCGTTCTGCAACCACTCGCCACCTGCGACCAGGCCCGCTTCGCAGAGCATCTGGGCGCCTTGCTCGAACAGGGGCTGTCGGCGCTGGCGACCGAAGGCTATGCGGCGGCATCGGTCGGCATGGTCACGCGTGTCGACCTGCGTTTCATCGGACAATCCTCGGAACTGACCATCGATTTCGCTGCCGGCAGCGGCGTGCCCCGGGTGGACGACACACTACTCGCGCGGCTGGACGCCGACTTCAGGCGCACCTACTTCGAGACCTTCGGCTATACCACCGACGAGCCGGTCGAACTGGTCAACCTGCGGGTGGCTGCGCGCGGCATCAGCGGCCGACGCCTGGACTTCGCCCGCATCCGTATTGACGCCCATGCGCTCGTTGGCGTATCCGGCAGCCGTCCGGTAAGCTTTGCGCGTGGGCAGTCGGCGCTCGAAACACGTCTGGTGGCACGCAGTATGATCGGCGCGGACGCGCAATCGGGGCCGCTGGTCATCGAATCCTACGACACCACCATCGTGGTGCCGCCAGGATGCAGCGCGCGCAGCGATGCTGTGGGCAACATTCTCATCGACATACAGGATTAGCAAGGAAAGCGCAGCCGTGAACCTCGATCCGATCACTTTCGCCGTCATCAAGAATGCACTCGACTCGATCGTCGATGAAGTCGCCTACACCGTTCTGCGCACCGCGCGTTCCGAAATCGTCAAGGATGTGATGGATTATTCAGCCGCGATCTGCGACCGCGAAGGACGCATGATCGCCCAGGCCAAGACCATCGCCCTGCATCTGGGCGCGGTGCCGGAAGCGATGCAATCGATGCTGGCACGCTATCGGGATGATCTGGCCCCGGGCGATGCGATCATCGTCAACGATCCGTACGAAGGCGGCATGCACCTGCCGGACATTTTCATGTTCGTTCCGTTCTTCCACCGTGACAGCCTTGAGGGGTTTTGCGTGGTCATCTGCCATCACACCGACGTCGGTGGCCGGGTGCCGGGCAGCAACGCCAGCGATTCGACGGAGATCTTTCAGGAGGGCTTGCGCATCCCGGTGGTCAAGCTTTATGCGGCCGGCCAGATGAACGACATGCTGGCACGCATCATCGCCATCAATGTACGGGTGCCGGACCGCGTGCTGGGCGACTTGCGGGCGCAGTACGCCGCCTGCCATGTGGGCGTGCGCGAGATGGGCAAGCTGTTCGATCATCATGGTGCGCAGCTATGCCGCACCTATCTCACCGAACTGCTGGACTACGCCGAACGCCTCACCCGTGAGGAAATCCGCCGCTGGCCCAAGGGTACGTTCACCTTTACCGACCACATCGATGACGACGGGCTCGGCTCGGGCGCGATTCCGATCAAGGTGGCGATCACCGTGCATGAAGACCGTTTGACGGTGGATTACACGGGCTCGGCACCGCAGGTGCGCGCCGCGATCAATTCCACCCGCTCCTACACCAACTCCTGCACCTACTTGAGCGTGCGTTGCGCACTCAAGGGCGACGTGCCCAACAACGCCGGCGTGTTCCGTTGCATCGAGGTGATCGTGCCGGAGGGTTCGGTACTCAATCCGCACATGCCGGGCGCCGTGGCCGCGCGTGCGCTCACCGGCTACCGCGTGTTTGATGCCATGCTGGGCGCCCTCGCGCAGATCGTACCGGACCGCATTCCCGCCGCCGGCGAAGGCGGCAACACCGTGGTCTGCCTGTCGGGCCAGAAACCGGACCGCACGCCATTCATCATTGTCGACATGATCTGCGGTGCCTGGGGCGCGCGGCCGCATGCCGACGGCATCGAGGCGATCACCAACGCCTCGCAAAACCTGTCCAACACGCCGGTGGAGACCATGGAAGCGCAGCATCCGGTGCGCGTCGAGGCTTACGAACTGGTAGCCGACAGCTGCGGCGCCGGCAAGTGGCGCGGCGGTCTTGGCATTCGCCGCAGCTACCGGGTGCTGGCTGACGATACCTTTCTGCAATTGCGCGCCGACCGCATGAAGTTCGCTCCCTATGGCCTGGCCGGCGGCGAGTGCGCGATACTGGCGCAAAACATGCTCACTGAAAACGGTGCCACCGAACAGCTTGCGAGCAAGATCAGCCGCTGGCTGAAGAAGGGTGCGCTGGTCACGCACGTGCAACCCGGCGGCGGCGGTTTCGGTCCCGCCCGTGAGCGCGATCCGGAACGTGTGCGCGACGATGTCTGGAATGGCAAAATCACATCTACCTTTGCCCGCGACAGACACGGCGTGGTGGTGGACGAGGCCGGCACGGCAGTTGACGTGGTGGCGACACAAAAATTGCGCGACGCGCATGCTGCCACCCATTGAAAATTGCATGGTGCGTGACAAAAGCGTGCCGCTGGCGAACCTGTCATGTTCCCGGAGGCGATCGAGAAGGTTCGCGCCACGCACACTGGAAGTACATTTTTTCGCCCGAAGCTTCAAACCACCGCCCACCCCAACCCTTGAAGGAGAGTAACGTGGACATCAAATTTTCCGGCGCCGCCGTGCGCCTGCTCGCAATGCCGATCCTTTTCTGCGCCGCCACGGTCTGCGCGCAGGAGAAGGTCTTAGTCCGCATGGACTTCATCGCCTGGGGCACGCATGCGGCGATGCATCTGGCCAATGAACGCGGCTGGTTCAAGGAAGCCGGCCTCGATGTGACCGTGCAGGATGGTACCGGCTCGAACAACACCATCCAATTGGTGGGCACCGGCCAGGTCGATGTCGGCCAGGTGCAGTTGGGCGGCATGGCGATCGCGCGCGAGAACGGGCTGCAGGTGCGCAGCGTTGCCGCCTGGTTCCGCAAGGCGGACCTGGCGGTGCTGATCGATCGGGATTCGCCCGCGAAGTCGATCAAGGATCTGGCCGGCAAGACGCTGGTGGTGTTCGCCGGCAGCCCGTGGACACCGTACATCGATTCCTACCTGCGCGCGGGCAGCCAGACGCGGGATACGGTGAAAATCCTCAACGTGGCGCCCGCGGCAATGGTCTCGACCTACACGGCAAAGCAGGCCGATGGCGTCATGACCACCGCACCGTTCGGCCTGCCTCTGGTCGAATCGACCCGCCCTTCGAAGGCGCTGCTGATGGCCGACGCCGGCATCGCTTTTCCCAGCTACGGTTTGATCGCCTCCGAGTCGACCATCGAGAAGCGCGCCGACATGTTGAGGAAGATGATTCGCGTACAGGCGCGCGCCTGGGACTATATCTACGCCGGCAATGTTGACGAGGCGGTGCAGGCGATCATCAAGCAACGCCCGAACGCTGGCCTGAATCCGCTATTCCTGAAAGGTCAGATTGAAGGCTACAAGGCGTTTATCCATACCGCCAATTCGCAGGGCAAGCCTACCGGCATACAGAACGACGCCGACTGGGTGGAAGCGATTCGCGACATGGAGCGCGCCAATGTGATCAAGCCGGGCCGTAAACCGGGTGAGTTCTACACCAACAGCCTGATCAACTGACAAGCCGGCGCGTGTCAGGCGTGAAGCCCGTAGTCCGGCTGGTCGATGTCGGCATGACCTATAGCGCGCGCGGCCGCCAGACTGTCGCGTTAGCCGGCATGAACCTGGAGATCTATCCCGGCGAATTCTTGAGCGTGCTTGGGCCCAGCGGCTGCGGCAAGAGTACGCTGCTGCGCTGTGTCGCCGGGCTGGAGAAAAACACCTCGGGGACAATCCACTGCGGCGACAAGATCCTGGATGGCCCGCCGGATCGTCTGGGCGTTGTATTTCAGCGCGACGTCCTGCTCGACTGGCTGACGATCTTGGACAACGTCCTGCTGGTGGCCGGCTTTCGCAGCAAGATCACGCCAGCGCACACCGCTGCGGCGCTGGCGCTGCTGGAACGCTTTGGCCTGAAGGAGTCCGCCAGCCGCCATCCGTGGGAGTTGTCGGGCGGCATGCGCCAGCGTGCCGCGATCTGCCGCGCGCTGTTGGACGAGCCGGAGCTTCTGCTGATGGACGAGCCTTTCGGCGCACTCGACGCGATGACGCGCGACGATCTTAATCTTGAGCTCGCGCGGCTGTGGCAGGACAAGCGGAAAACCATACTTTTCATCACCCACAGCATTGGCGAAGCCGTGTTTCTATCCGACCGTATCGTCATCATGGATCGCAACCCCGGACGCATTGTCGAGGCCATCGGGATCGATCTGCCGCGACCGCGCGCGCTGGCGGTACGCGAGTCGGTCGAATTCGGCCGCTATTCAAGCCACATCCGCCATGTGTTCGCTTCCCTCGGAATCATGAAGGAGTAAAGCATGTGGAGCTTCATTCAGCGCCATGAGCGGACGGCATCCTCGATCGCAGTGGTCATAGCCGCGCTGTTGCTGTGGGAGTTGGCGGTCAAGCTGTTGGCGATCCGCGCCTTTCTGTTGCCGCCGCCATCGGCGATCTTCGCCGAGCTCTGGAAGTCGAGA
>JAYVWK010000365.1:0-4031 GCA_043786185.1 Burkholderiales bacterium | reverse complement strand
TCGATCGTCATGGGTGTTGCAGGTTGAGCTGGAATCATTGGAAAACCGTGATTCTCGCCGATAATCGGCGTTTCGCGAAATCAGGAAGGCACGCCTGCGCCATCATGACAGGCAGCGATGACCTTTTTGGCGCCGTGCCCGAAGCCACGACCAACCCAGGTCGTTCGCGCACTTGGCAGAAGCCAATCGGCGCGGCGATTGCCGATGCAGGCACGCTTGATCTGGGCCGGCGCCTGCCGGCGCAGATTCATCTGGGAACCTCCTCATGGTCTTTCCCCGGTTGGGCCGGGATCGTCTATAACACGGTAGCGCGCGAATCGCAGCTGGCGAAAAGCGGGCTTGCCGCCTACGCCCGCCATCCGCTGTTGCGCAGCGTCGGCATCGACCGCAGCTTCTACCAGCCCTTGGCGGCAGCCGAGTACGCCGCCTATGCGGCCCAGGTGCCGCCGGATTTCCGCTTCCTGGTCAAGGGCCCGGCGCTGGTCTGCGACGAAATGCAGCGCGATCAGACCGGTCGCGGCACGGCTCCCAACCCACATTTTCTCGACGCCCAGGCCGCGTTCGAGCAATACGTCAAGCCCGCGATGGCGGGCCTGGCGGAAAAGGCCGGACCGCTGGTTTTCCAGTTCTCACCTCTTTCGCGCCGCACGCTTGACGACGTGCCGGCGTTTGTGGCGCGCCTGCATGCATTCCTGTGGGCGCAGAACAAGATGTGCGAAGGTTTTTCCCATACGCCGCAGTTCGCTGTCGAGGTGCGCGATGCACAACTGCTGGGGCGCGAACTTGCCCTTGCCCTCAAGGACACCGGCGCCCGCTACTGCCTGGGGGTGCACGCGCGCATGCCGGCGGTCGAGGCACAGTTGCCATTGCTGCGCGCCCTGTGGCCCGGCCCCATGGTGGCACGCTGGAATCTGCATGCGGGTTTCGCATACCAGGAGGCCAAACAGACCTATGCGCCGTTCAATCGCATCGTTGATGCCGACCCGGAAACACGCGCCACCCTGGCGCGGGTGGCGGCCGCCACCGCACGCGCCGGCTACCCGGTGACCATCGTGGCCAACAACAAGGCCGAGGGTTCGGCACCGCTGACGCTCATCAAGCTGGCCCAGGCGATCGTCGACCAGGCGCCCTGAACCCGACGCGACGACGCGCTACCTCTTCAATCGCGCGGCGAACTTCTTGCGGAACTTCTGCACCTTGGGCGCCACCACGAACATGCAATAGGACTGATTGGGGTTGCGCGCGTAGTACTCCTGGTGATACTTCTCGGCTTCGTAAAAAGTCACAGCCGGACTCACCTCGGTCACGCATTTGTCGCCATAGATGCCTTCGCGGTCGATCTCCGCGATGATCTCGCGCGCCGTCGCGCCTTGCGCCTCGGAGTGATGAAAAATCACCGAGCGATACTGGGTGCCGACATCGTTGCCCTGGCGATTCTGCGTAGTTGGATCGTGCACGGTGAAAAACACGCGCAGGATGTCGGCGAAGCTCACCACGGCCGGATCGAAGCTCACGCGAATCACTTCGGCGTGACCGGTATCGCCGCCGCAAATGTCCTCATAGCTGGGGTTCGCGGTATGCCCGCCCATGTAACCCGATTCGACGGCTTGTACGCCCTTGAGATCGTCGAACACCGCTTCCACACACCAGAAGCAGCCGCCGCCCAGAGTCGCGATTTCCAGATTTGTCGTCATGTTGATGAAGTCCTGTCTTGGTTGATGCCTTGTACGAAAGCGTTGCTGCCGTGGATGCGAAAACGCGCCGGCTCAACGGCAGGCATTGATCGCATCACGTGTTGCCAGTGCGACTTGGCGCGCCGCGCTGGCGAAGTCTTCAGCGCCGGATGCGTAGAGAATCGCGCGCCCGGAATTGATCATCAGGCCCGCACCGTGCGCGCTGCGCCCGGCCGCTACAGTGGCCGCGATGTCGCCGCCCTGCGCGCCGATGCCCGGCACCAAAAGCGGCAGATCCCCCACGATGCGGCGCACCTCGGCCAATTCCGCCGGATAGGTGGCCCCCACCACCAATGAGCAATTGTGGTTCTGGTTCCACTGCGTCGCAACAGTGCGCGCGATGCGCTGGTACACGCGCTCGCGGCCGTACGGGCCATCGACTTCGAGAAACTGCAGGTCGCTGCCGCCCGGATTCGACGTGCGGCACAGCACGATCACACCGCGCTCGGCATAGCAGGTGTAGGGCGTGATCGAATCGTGACCGAGGAACGGGCTGACTGTCACCGCATCGGCACGATAGCGCTCGAAGGCTTCACGCGCGTATTGCTCCGCGGTCGAACCGATGTCGCCGCGCTTGGCGTCGAGGATCACCGGAACTTGCGGATAGCGATCGTGGATATAGCTGATCAGGTCCTCCAACTGGTCCTCGGCCCGTTCGGCATGAAAGTAGGCGATCTGCGGCTTGAAGGCGCACACCAGATCGGCGGTCGCATCCACGATGGCACGGCAAAATTCGGCGATTGCACCCGGACGCCCGCCAAGGTGTTCCGGAAAGCGCTTGAGGTCCGGGTCGAGGCCGACACACAGCAGTGAATTGTTGCCATGCCAGGCAGCTTCGAGTTTTTGATTGAATGTTTTCATGCGCTGCGTTTGCCTGAAAGTTCGCCATGCGGCGCGGATATGGCTGGCTCGATTGCAAATGCCTGGGCCAGGGTGAGATCCAGGCTGCCCTCGATCAGCGCAGAAAAACGTGCCACGCCGAAGCTGTTCTGTGCATCCTCGGCGCCAAGGGTCTTGCTTGCCATGCCGGCATCGAAGGCAAAGCGGCGAAACACCTCCGCCACCGGCAGGGCATCGGGATCGGCCAGCATGGCCCAGCGCGACTGGCCGTCTGTACCCTCGACTCGTGCGACCCAGCCGGCATGGCGCAGCCGCTCCAGCAGGGTCTCGGAATCCGAGAATCCGGTGCGCAGCTCGGCACGAATGCGGCGTGGTGTGGCGCCGCCGCTGGCGCGGCTCCGGTGCAGCAAGAACAGGATGCGCATGGCTTCGGTGAACGCCAGACCCGGCCATTTGTGGGTCTCGGCACGCTCGTAGCCCACCAGTGGCCAGGTCGCGGCGATCAGGCCGCCGCCAAGGGTCACCAGCCATGACATGTAAATCCACAGCAGAAAAATCGGAATCGCGGCAAACGCACCGTAAACCAGCTGGTAACTCGGAAAGCTGGCGACATACAATCCGAACAGATTTTTCATCGCCTCGAAACCGAGAGCCGCCGCGGCGCCACCAATGGCCGCATGTCGCCACTGAACATCGCGGTTGGGCACCGCCACATACAGAATCGCAAACGCCAGTGCGGTAAGCAAGAGCGGAACCACGCCCAACAACAGGTGCGATATCCACTGACTACCCGGCATGAAGCCGAGCGACACGGACACCGCCAGCGAGGTCAGCACCAGGCCACCACCAATCAACATCGGCCCCAAGGTCACAACCGTCCAGTAAACCAGCACGCGCTGCGCCAGCGGGCGTGGCCGCGGCACGCGCCAGATCGCGTTGAGCGCGCGGTCGATGGTCTGCAGCAAGAGAATCGCCGTCACAGCCAGCGCGAACACGCCGGCCATGGTGAGGCCGGCGGCCTTTTGCGCAAACGCGCCGACATGCGTCATCACTGCATCACTGGCTGCTGCGGGCAGCACGTTGTCGAGCAGGAACTCTTCGAGCGCAGCACGCATTTCGTCGAATATCGGAAAGGCCGCGAACACCCCAAGGGCAATGGTCAGGAACGGCACCAGCGACAACAGTGTGGTGAAAGTGAGGCTGCCTGCCACCTGCGCCAGCTGGTCTTCACGTGCCCGCTTGAGCAGATACAACACATAGCGCGCCTGGCGCGAGCCTCCAACCACGTCGTCGACCACGCCCTCGACGCCATGCACCACATTGGCAAGGGCACCGGAGACCGCGCTGGCGGCAGCGCCGGACACCTGATCGACATGCTGCTCGATGCGCCGCACCACCGATGGCTGTTTCGCCGACACGCCCTGGATTCTCCCCGCTGATTGACTCCGTATAATACCT
>JAYVWK010000364.1:0-5427 GCA_043786185.1 Burkholderiales bacterium | reverse complement strand
GCCTTGAGGACCGGCAGGAAGATCGGCACCGTGATCAGGATCACCGAGATGATCTCGAGGAAGCAGCCCAGCACCAGCAGCAGCCCGTTCACGCACATCAGGAACACCAGCGGCGAAACGTTATAGCTGGTGATGAGTTGCCGGAAGGCGAGCGGAATCTGGTTCAAGGTGATGATGTAGGAGAGGATGGCGGTCGCGGTCATGATCAACAGGATCGACGCGGCCACGTTGCCGGACTCGGCCGTGATGCGATGCAAAGGCTCCATACCGGGCTTGCGGTAGATCGTGAAGGCGAGGATCGCGGCGTAGACCGCGGCGACCGCGGCCGATTCGGTAGGAGTGAAGATGCCGCTATAGATGCCGCCCATGATCAGGAACGGCAGAGCGAGTACAGGCAGGGCATGGCGCAGTGCCTGCGCAGCGGGAACTGTCGTCAGCGTGACGGCGCGGTCGCGCCGATCCGGCGCGCGGGCGTCATCGCCCAGCCACACCACGTAGGCGCTCATCGCGCCGGCCAGCATCAGGCCCGGGCCGAACGCCGCGAGGAAAACGTCCGCCACGGAAATCTCGACAATGGTCGCGTAGATGATGAGCGGCACCGAGGGCGGGATCAGGATGCCGAGCCCGCCGGCGGCGGCGATCATGCCGACGGCGAAGCGGCGCTGGTAGCCGGCATCGATCATCTTCGGGATCATCACGCGCCCGACCGCCACGGCAGTGGCGACGCTGGAGCCGCAGACAGCGGAAAAAATGATGGTGGTGATCATCGCCACCAGCGCGAGGCCGCCGCGCAGGTGTCCGACCGTGGCTTCGGCCGCGGTCACCAGGGCATCGGTCGCCCGGCTCTTGCCCAAAAGGTCGGCGGTGAGAATGAAGAACGGGATGGCGACCAGTTCGGATTTGTTCAAGAACCAGAACATGGTCGAGCCGATGGTCGAATGGTCCGCACCTGCGAGCAGGAAATACGACACGCTGACCAGCACGATCGAAAATGCGATTGGCATGCCGGAGAGCAGGACGGGAAAAAGCAATACGCCCGCCAGGGCGAGTGCGGCGCCGCCGCTCATGGCATCAGCTCCGGGTCAGGATTTCTCTCCGCATAGTCGGCGGCATAGGCCCGTCCCAGCGAGCGCAGCGAGAGCACCAGAAAGGAAGGCGGCATGATCGCCATCAGCAACCACACCGGGGCGCGCAGCGAGGATAGCGATACCTCGCCCAGGCGGAAAGTGAAGATCACCGTCTGCAGTGTCAGCCATGCGAGGTACAGGCACAGGCAGCCCTGCAGCAGGTCGGCGATGCGGCGCAGCAGCACCTGGCGTGACGGTGTGAGCAGGTGATACACGATGTCGAGTGCGATGTGCTGATTGCGCCGGTCGCAGGCCACTGCGCCGACGAACACCAGCCAGATCGCGAAATAGACCGACATTTCCTCCAACTGGTTGACCGAATACGAAAACGCGTAGCGGCTGACCACCAGCGAAAAGTTGAGCAATACGCTGGCGCCCAGCAGCAGGGCGACCAGCCATGTTTCGGCGCCGGCGCAGGCGCGATCGATCCGGCGCAGGGTGTTCAGCATGGCGCGGGCCTGCTTGCCTGCGCAGGCGCTCTGAGGGTGCTCATAGTTTCTGGGATTCCGCGATCAGCTTTGCCAGCTCGCCCGACTGGCCATCCAGCACCGGCTGCACGGTCTGCACCCAGCGATTGCGTTCCTGCGGTGTCAGGTCGATCATCTTGACGCCGGCTTTCACCATCGCATCCTCGGTGCGCTTGATCTCTTCACGGATTTCGCGCTTGTTGAACTCGGTCGCGGCTTGCATCGACTGGTCGACCGCGGTTCTGAGTGGCGGCGAAAGGCCGTCGTAGAACCCCTTGTTGAGCGTCACGATGTAGCCACCGAGCACCAGGTTGACCCGCGTCATGGTCTTGAGCACATCGGTCAGCTTGAGCGACTGCGCGAACGACGGTGTGGTCACTGCCGCATCGACCGTGCCGTTTTGCAGTGCCAGGTAAACCTCGTTGCCGGGAATCACCGCGGGATTGGCACCCAGGCGGCGTAGCGATCCTTCAAGTGCCGCGGACGGGTAGATTCTGATCTTGGCGCCCTTGATGGCCGCCATGTCGTTGACTTCCTTGCGGCTGGTAAAAATGTGGGTGGGTGTCTCGTACCAGTAAGCGAGCGCCTTGAGGCCCTTGGTCTCAAGCTCGTCGTAGACCGCCTTGCCGACCGGCCCTTCGGCTGCCTTCTGCAGATGGTCGTAGTCGCGAAACAGCATCGGCATAGTGAAAATGCCAGCTTTCGGCGACACCGCCTCGTAGAACGAAACGAAGGGCAGAACCATCTGCACCTGATTTTGCACCGCACCGCTGATTTCCTGGCGCGATGGCAACAGGGATGCATTGGGAAAGGTCTGCACGCTGATCTGGCCCGGTGCGCGCTTCTCCAGTTCCTGCTTGAACACCAGGGCGGAGCGTGCCTTGATGTGGGTATCCGAAGTTTCATATGCGATCTTCAGGATTGCCTGGGCGTGCGCGCTTTCGATCACTGGCGGCAGGGTGGTCAAGCCGGCGACCAGCAGTGTGGCGAAAATTCTCGTGTGCATTTTCATGGGGTTCTCCGTGCGGGTTGTGATGGGAAAAGGGTTGCTTCCTGAAAGAGTTGCTTCCTGCATGCGCGCCCTAACGGGGGGCGCTCCCGGTTTGCCTGTCGAGGCGCAGTTCGCCGATCGCGCCTACCTGGCCGGTCCAGCCCGGCGGTATCCAGGTGGTTGCGCTCATCTCTTCAACCACGCAGGGACCAATCAAGGTCTGGCCGGGCGCCAGCGCGGAGCGCTCGTAGACAGCGCTGTCGTATTGCACGCCGTCGGCACGTACCTTGCGGCAACCGGCGGGTGCCTGTGGCGATTGTTGTGGCGGCAGGATGGGATAGTCTGGCATCGCGGTGGCAACGTGCCCGAGAACCCGCAGATTGACAATTTCCACACTCTTGTCGCGGTCGAGTCGCCCGTACTCCCGTTCAAACGCACGCTCGAAGCGTGCGCGGATCAGCGCTTCGTCAGCCTTCGCCGGAATCGCGATGGTCAGGTCATGCGACTGGCCGGTGTAGCGCGCGTCGACCTGCCGTTCGGCGGTGAAGGCGCTGGTGTCGACGCCTTCGGCGAAGAACTCTCGAAGCAGTTCCGCAGCCAGGCCTTCGAATAGCGGTTCGAACGCGGCGACGGCGACAGCGTCGAGGCTGCGCAGTGTCGTCAGCGAGCGGTCCTTGAGCAAGCCCGAGCACAGGGTACCGAACGCGGAAAACGCGCCCGGCACCGGCGGCACAATCACGCGCGGAATACCCAGTTCATCGGCAACATCGCAGGCATGCAATGGGCCGGCACCGCCGAATGGCAGCAATGCGAAGTCGCGCGGATCGAATCCGCGCGCCACCGACACTTCATAGATCGCCGCCGCCATGCGGGCGTTGGCGACGCGCAGGATGCCGTCGGCCATGGTGTCGGTGTCGGTGCCGCGCAGAGCGGCAAGCCGCTCGACCGCGGCGTGCGCCAGGTGTCCGTCAATGGCCAGGGTCGCGCCGAGCTTCTGTTCCGCACCAAGCCGGCCAAGCACGACGTTGGCATCCGTCACGGTCGGCTCGACCCCACCACGGCCATAGCATGCCGGGCCCGGGCTTGAGCCCGCGCTTTGCGGTCCTACCTGCAGGCTGTCGCCGGCATCGACGCGCGCCAGGCTGCCGCCGCCGGCACCGATGGTGTGAATGTCAAGCTGCGGGCAGCGGATGATCATGCCCTGCAGCACGGTTTCGCGCTTGAGCGGCCACGCGCCATCGGCCACCAGGGCGACATCGGAACTGGTGCCGCCGACGTCGTAGGTGATGTAGTTCGCTTCACCCAGGCGCGTCATCAGGTGGCGCGCGGCGGTCAACCCGCCGGCCGGGCCGGAAAGCATGGTGCGCACCGGCGTTTTCGCCACCGCGCTGGCCGACAACAAGCCGCCATGGGATGCCATGGTGTAGAAGGGACGGGAATAGCCATCGCGCCGCAACTCCGCGATCAGGCTGCCGACATAACGCGCCATCACCGGCATCACGTAGGCGTTGGCCACGCAGGTCGAAAAGCGCTCGTATTCGCGTGCTTCGTTGACCACGGCCGCCGAGCCACATACATGATCGAACGTCGCGGCAAGGCGCGCCAGAAGAGTTGCCTCGTTGACCGGATTGGCATAGGAATTGAGGAAGCCGACGGCGACCGCCTCGATGCCGTCGGCATGCAGGGTCTCGATCAGTGCGTCGATCGCAGCCGCGTCCGGTGCTTCGATCAGGCTGCCATCGGCGGCGACGCGCTCGGTGAGCACATGGCGATCGCGGCGCGTTGCCAGGGGCGGTGTCTTGCGGAAATAGGGGTCGTACAGCGAGCCTGGCGTCAGGCGCGTGGTGCGGCCCAGTTCGATGACATCGCGAAATCCGTGCGTGGTGACCAGTGCCGTGCGGGCACCGCGCCGCTCCAGCAAGGCGTTGGTGGCCACCGTGGTGCCGTGCATGATGAGTTCGATGGCGCAGGGCTCGACTCCCGATTTGGCAAGCGCGGCACGCACTGCCGAATCGGGGCTGGCGCGATCCGACAAGGCCTTGAATGCCGCCGTCGACCCCGACTTCAAATCGAAGACCGTCAAGTCGGTGAAGGTGCCCCCGACATCGATGCCGATCAGATAGCGGCCAGCCATGCGGTTCTAACGCTTGAGGAATTCGCGACAAGCCAGATCGATCGCCGGCAGCGTTTCCTCGATATCGCGTTCGGTATGGGCGATCGATACAAAGCGGCGATTGCCCGGCAACACGAACAGGCCCTGGCGGATCAGTTCGCGCTCCAGGCGCATCAGGCTGGCGCTATCGGCCGCCAGCACATCCGCATAGCAGGTCGGCTCGCGGTCGGTGAACATCATGTGCCACATCGGGCCATAGCCGAATACCAGCACCTGCATGCCGTGTTGATCGAATACCTGCTGCACGCCGCGTCGCAACTCGGCCGAGAGCGCATTGACGCGTTCATACACGCCGGTCTGCGACAGGGTTTCAATCGCGGCGATGCCGGCCGCGGCGCCCAGGCAATGGCCCTGCAGGGTGCCGTTCTGATACACGTAGCCTGGCTTGCCCTTGTTGGAGGGATTGGCCTGGTCCATGATGTCGGCACGGCCGGCGACCGCACCGACCGGCAGGCCGCTGCCGATGATCTTGCCGTAGGTCGCCAAATCGGGCTGAATGTCGAACAGCACTTGCGCGCCACCCAGGCCGTAACGAAATCCGGTCACCACTTCGTCAAGTATCAGCAACACGTCATGCGCGCGCGTGAGCTCGCGCAAGCCTTCGAGGAAGCCCGGCTTGGGCATGATGATGCGCTGGATCGGTTCGACGATGACAGCCGCGAGTTCGTG
>JAYVWK010000363.1:0-3572 GCA_043786185.1 Burkholderiales bacterium | reverse complement strand
TCGAAGTGGTGGCGCTCGAGCAAGCCGGCCTGCTCGAACTGGGTCAATACGCGATATACCGTGGCCAGACCAACCTCGATTTTTTCGGCCAGCAACTGGCGGTAGACGTCTTCGGCGCTCATGTGGCGCACGCCGCTGGTCTGGAACAGTTCGAGAATGCGCAGGCGCGGACCGGTGGCCTTCAGGCCAATGTTGCGCAGGCCGTCCGGATTTTGCTGGTTGGCCCCGGCGTCGGATGCGGGTTTGGCTGTCTGGCGTGAGGGCGGCATGTCGTCTGCGATGAGCTTGTCGCCCGGGGTGGCAGTGCGGTCCGTAGCTTCCCGTTTGGCGGGGGCCGCGGGCAGAATGCACGCGGATGCGCCGGGAGAAGCGGAAGACGATTGAAGTATCATACTGGGTTTGCCGAATGCGCACCTAGGCACGCTTTGAAAATCAGACCATTGGTCATCGCCACGCACCGCGCCAGAGGCTTGGTCGCGGGGTTGTTTGTCGTGCTGCTTGCCGCTTGTGCGTCCGAATCGTCGCTACGCAGCTACGTGCCGCACATCGTGACGCCTTACCGGATCGACATCCAGCAGGGCAATTTCATCACGCCCGACATGCTGCAGAAACTCGCGGTCGGCCAGACCCGCGAGCAGGTGCGATTCATCCTGGGCACGCCGCTCCTGGTCGACATTTTCCGGGCCAATCGTTGGGATTATGTATTCCGCTCAGCGAAGGGCTGGAACGAACCCGAAAAGCGCAAGTTGATTGTTTTTTTCGATGCAAGCGGCCGCGTCGAGCGCTGGGAGGCGGATCTTCCAGAGCCGGCTCCGGCCGCTCCGGACAAGCCGACTGCCGATCCGCAACCGAAGGCGCAGGCGCCGACGCCGCCTGCGGTCCCAGCCCCGGCGCAGGCAGTCTCGGAAGCATCAAACCTGACGATCGAAACCGCAGCACCTGCGGCCACTGTTGCCCAAGCTTCCGAAACGACCTCCGCCGCGGCAAGCGTGCCGCCATCTTTGCCAGGTCCGGCATCGGCAGCGGCGCCGGTACCCGCTGCCGCGGAGCCGAGCAAGCCGACAGCATCGGCAGCATCGGTTGCGATTTCAATTCCGTTGTCGCCACCGGCTGCCCCAATTGCGATGGCATCCGCAGGCCCCCAGGTTGCCGCGCTAGCGGCGCCAGCCCTGGCCGTGCCGCAAGTGTCGGCCGCGACTCCAGCGCCCCCTGCGGCGGCAACGCCAGCGCCGGCTGCGACGGCAAGCGCGGCGCCCGCCGCCGCGGCAACACCGACGGCGATTCTGTCGGCACTTGAGCAATGGCGTGCCGCCTGGGCGCGCCGCGACGCTGACAGATACCTGTCGATGTACGCGGCGGATTTCACACCACCTCGCGGTTTGACTCGTGCCCAGTGGGAAGCACAGCGGCGCCTGCGCCTGCAGCGCGCAAGCTTTATCGTAGTCAAGCTGCTCGATCCGCAGATCAGCCTTGCCGGCGACAACGCGGCAACCGCCGTGTTCACCCAGGTGTATGAGTCGAATGCGCAGAAGGAAAGCGGGCGCAAGACCCTGGCGCTGGTGCAGGCCGGCGGGCAGTGGCGTATCCGCGACGAATCCTTCCGGAAGTGAATCGATGGAAAAGCAGAGGGTAGTTGTCGCCGGGGCGGCGGGGCGCATGGGCCGCATGCTGATCGAGTCCGTGCTTGCCAGCGCGGATTGCGAATTGAAGGCAGCGCTCGATCTTGCCGCTGCGCCATCGATCGGGCGCGATGCTGCCGAATTCCTCGGTCGCGTAAGCGGTGTCACGATTGGGTCCGACATCGATGCCGCGCTGCGCGATGCGCATGTCCTGCTTGACTTCACCCGCCCTGATGGCAGTTTGCTGCACCTGACAGCGTGCCGTGCGCATCGCGTCAATGCCGTGATCGGCACCACCGGGTTCGATTCCGCGGGCAGGCAGGCGATCGACGCCGCCGCGCTTGATGTCGCGCTGGTGTTCGCGCCCAACATGAGCGTGGGCGTCAACCTGACTTTCAAGCTGATCGAAATGGCCGCGCGCGCGCTGGGAGCAGGCTACGACATCGAGATCGTCGAGGCGCATCACCGCAACAAGGTGGACGCGCCGTCCGGTACGGCGCTTCACATGGGCGCAGTCGCGGCGCGTGCGCTTGGGCGCGATCACGATGCGGTGGCAGTGTTCGATCGCCACGGTGAAACCGGCGTGCGACGCGACGAGACCATCGGTTACGCGGTGGTGCGTGGCGGCGACTTGGTCGGTGACCATACTGTGATGTTTCTGGGCCAGGGCGAGCGGGTGGAAATCGCCCACCGGGCTTCAAGTCGCACCACATACGCACAGGGCGCGATGCGTGCCTGCCGTTTTCTGCGTGATCGGAACAAGGGATTGTTCGACATGCAGGACGTCCTCGGGATCAAGCAGCAGTAGCCCGTGCGGCGTTTCGCCGAAAGTTTCGGCGGTGGCATTTTCGCCTGCAGAAACCGCACCAGCCAACGCCCGCACAGACGAAATTTGCAAGGCGCGTATCAGGCAGCCCTGGGTTGAGCCGAAAAAGCTCGTCTGCGCCGATTTCGGGCACGAGGTTCGCTTTTTGATAAAGTGAGCGGAAAGCCACCCATGATGAAAAATGTTTTCGATGAGATGCACTTGCCTGGCGGCGGCCTGCGCGGCCACTATGCGGTCTACAAGGACTGGCTGGCAGGTGTGGCGCCAGCGGAAATCGCGCAAAAACGCGCCGAGGCCGATTCGGCGTTTCATCGTTACGGCATCACATTTGCCGTCTATGGCGAAGAAGCTGGCACCGAGCGCCTGATCCCCTTTGATATCGTGCCGCGCATCATTCCGGCGGCCGAGTGGCGCATGCTGGAAACCGGCCTCAAGCAGCGGGTGGCTGCGCTGAACGCTTTCATACACGATATCTATTCGGCGCAGCGGATTGTCAAGGCGGGCCTGGTACCGGCCGAGCAGGTGTTCTGCAACGCCCAGTATCGGCCGGAAATGCAGGATGTTGCGGTGCGCAACAACCTGTATGCACTGATTGCGGGCATCGACATCGTGCGCGCGGCCTTGCCAAATGCCAGCGCGGATTCGGCTGAGTACTTTGTGCTGGAGGACAATCTGCGCGTGCCGTCCGGCGTTTCGTACATGCTGGAAGACCGGCGCATGATGATGCGCCTGTTCCCCGAACTGTTTGGCCGCTACGGTGTGGCCCCGGTCGAGCATTATCCGGACCTTTTGCTTGACACCTTGCGCCAGGCGGCGCCTGCCGGCAGCGACGATCCAACAGTGGCGGTGTTGACGCCCGGCGCCTACAACAGCGCGTATTTCGAGCATGCGTTCCTGGCGCAGCAAATGGGCGTCGAGCTGGTGGAAGGGCAGGATCTGTTTGTGCATGACGAAACGCTCTTCATGCGCACCACGCAAGGTCCGAAGCGGGTAGACGTGATTTACCGCCGTATCGATGACGACTTTCTCGACCCTTTGGCGTTCCGACGTGATTCCGCGCTCGGCGTCGCCGGCTTGCTGTCGGTCTATCGTGCCGGGCGGGTTTCACTGGCCAACGCGATCGGTAC
>JAYVWK010000362.1:0-7904 GCA_043786185.1 Burkholderiales bacterium | reverse complement strand
CGCCTCAATCGACCTTGGCGCCCGACAGTTTGACGATGCGTGCGTACTTGAGCATTTCGCGTTGAATGAATTCGCCGAACTGCTGCGGCGTGTTGCCGCCGCCTTCCGCGCCCATGCGCGTCAAGCGTTCCTTCAGATCGGGGGTGGCCAGCGCCTTGACGATCTCGGCATGCAATCGGTCCTGCGCTTCCTTGGGAATGCCGGCCGGCGCCATGATGCCGAACCAGGTGTCGAGATCGAAACCTTTCAGGCGTGGATCAGCCTCGGCCATGGTCGGCAGTTCGGGCGCGAAGGCCGTGCGTTTGAGCGTGGTGACCGCCAGCGGCCGCACCCGGCCGGCCTTGATCTGCGCGCTGGCGTTGGCCAGGTTGTCGAACATCAGGTCGGTCTGGCCGGCCATCAGAGCCAAGAGCGCCGGGTTGCCGCCGGAATAGGGAATGTGGACGATGAAGGTGCCGGTCATCTGCTTCATCAGTTCGCCCGCCAGATGGCCGGTGCTGCCATTGGAGCCGGAGCCGAAATTGAGCTTGCCGGGATTCTTGCGCGCGAAGTCGATCAGGTCTTTGGGCGATTTGATGGCGGATTCCGGCGGCACGATCAGCACATTCGGTGTCGAGGCAATGAGGGTGATCGGCTGGAAGTCCTTGAGCGGGTCGTACGGCATCTTCGGATACAACGCCGGGTTGATGGCATGCGTGGCCACCGCGCCCATGACGATGCTGTAACCGTCGGACGCGCTCTTGGCGACCAGGTCGGCGCCCAGGTTGCCGCCTGCACCCGGGCGGTTTTCCACAAGCACCGGCTGGCCCAGGCCATCCTTCATCTTGTCGGCCAGGGCGCGCGCCACCTGATCGAGCGAGCCACCTGGTGGGTAGGGCACGATGAAGCGCAGCGGCTTGTTGGGGAAGGGCTGGGCCAGCGCGAGTGTGGTCAGCAGGCTGAAAATCAGGCCACATGTCAGGCGATGGGGCAGGCCGCATAGCCGGTCAAAGGTCAGGCCCGGCAGGGCGCTCTTGGGCGTCGTGCGCATTGAGTCTCTCCAGTTTTTCAGGCGCTGCCGTGGCAGTCTTACTCAGCTTTGATATTGGCGTCGCGGATGATCTTCGCCCAGGTTGCGGTCTCGCGCTTGATATGGGCCGCAAACTCGGCCGGCGGCATCGCCACCGGTGCCAGGCCCTGCGCGGCGAGGGTTTGCCGGACGTCCGGCAGCGCAACGATGCGCCGCACTTCGTCGGCCAGCGCACTCACGATCGCAGGCGGGGTTTTCGCCGGCGCCATGATGGCGTACCAGGAACTCACGTCGAAGCCTGCCAGGCCCGCTTCAGCGATGGTGGGAATCTCCGGCGCAGAGTTTGAGCGTGCGCCGCTGGTGACCGCGATGGCGCGCAGTTTGCCGGCCTTGACCTGCGGCAACAGGGTCGGCATGGCGCCGAACATCATGGTGATCTGGCCGCCGATCAGGTCGTTCATCGCCTGCACCGTGCCTTTGTAGGGCACGTGCGCGATATCGATCCCGGCCTCGCGCCGGAACAACTCGCCCGACAGGTGCAGGCCGCTGCCGATGCCGGGTGAGCCGTAGGTGAGTTTGCCGGGGTTGGCGCGCGCGTGCGCGATCAGTTCTTTCACCGTCGCAGCCGGCACTGAAGGATGCACCACCAGCAGATTGGGGGCGGTGGCGATCATGGTCACCGGGGTGAAATCGCGCTCCCAGTTGAACGGCATGTCGCGCATCAGGCTCGCGTTGATGGTGATGTTGCCGGCCGGCACGTGCAGGAAGGTGGTGCCGTCGGGCGCCGCCTTGGCGACCTGCTCGATGCCCAGGTTGCCGGCCGCGCCGGGCTTGTTTTCGACCAACACCGGCTGGCCGGATTTTTCGCTGATTTTCTGGCCGATCAGGCGCGCCAACAGGTCCACCGGGCCGCCCGGTGGAAAGGGCGCCACGAATTTGAGCGGTTTCGATGGCCAAGTCTGCGCGCTCAAGTTGCCGCAGCCAAGCAGCAGGCCAAGCGCCAGCCAAGCGGCAAGCCGCCGCAAGTAGCACGCAGTCATGGGCGGCTTTCGGAGCAGCGACTCAATGCAGGTGCCGCTTGCCGCCACCATGAGCGCCGCCGCCGCCCGAGGGCAGTTCGAAGCGCGTCAGCTTCTGGCCCTGGGCGATCGACAGCAGGCGCTTGGCGAACAGGCGATTGACCGCATCGATCACGTCGACCATCTCGCCCTTGTCGAAATGCCGCTCCATCAGGCGCGTCATGTCTTCCTGCATGTACTGGCGCTGGGTCTCGTGAATCGCCTCGGGAGTGGGGCCGACGAAGATCAGGCCGAACTCGTCGCGCCCTTCCTCATCGTCGTTGTCGTAGTAGCTGACCTCGATGCCGGCACCCTCGGAGGAAATGTCGCAAATGCCCGCACAGGCCTCGTCCAAGGCATTCTGGAAATCGGCGTTGCCTTCGACCGTCCAGCAGATCGCCAGCACATTCTTGGCGGCGTCATAGGCGATGCCGGGTTCCTCCTCGAACATGCTGGACGCATCGGCCAGCGAACGCGCGCCGCCATAGCGCCACATGGGCTTCAACGCGTCCTCGATCTGCTTCGCGGTGATTCCGGACTTGACCGGAATGTCGCCGTGGACGTGGATTTCAAACTGTGCGTAGTCGCGGCTCATCGGGGTACCACCTCTAGAGGATATGTGTCGAGCGCAGTTGCGCGATCTCGGCGTCAGTGTAGTTTAGCGAACGCAGCACTGGTTCGGTGTGCTGGCCCAGCAGCGGGGGCGCGGCCGAGTATTCGAGCGGCGTGCCGGAAAAGACGATCGGGTTGCGCACCATCGGAACGCTGCCGGCAACAGGGTGCGCAAGATTGATGCGCATGCCGCGCGCCACCACCTGCGGATTGGCGAAGGTCTCGGCTAAGGTATTGATCGGGCCGCACGGCACACCTTGCTGTTCCAGCGCGCTGATCCAGGCTTCCTTGGACTTCTGCCGGACCATGGCGGCCAGCAGCGGGATCAAGGCTTCCCGATTGCGCACCCGTTGCGGGTTGCTGGAAAAGCGCGCATCGGTGGCCAGCTCGGGGCGGCCACCGGCTTCGCAAAAACGTGCGTACTGGCCGTCGTTGCCGGTGCCGATGATGACGTGCCCGTCGGCGCATTCGAATACCTGGTAGGGCACCAGGTTCGGGTGCGCGTTGCCGGCGCGCTGCGGACTCTCGCCCGAGGTCAGGTAGTTCATGTTCATGTTGGCCAGCATCGCCACCTGCACATCCAAGAGCGCCATGTCGATGTACTGTCCCAGCCCAGTCTGGCCGCGGCTGGCCAGGGCCGCCAGGATCGCCACGCTGGAATACATGCCGGTCATCAGATCCGCCACCGCCACCCCGACCTTTTGCGGGCCGCCGCCGGGCAGGTCGTCACGCTCGCCGGTAATGCTCATCAGGCCGCCCATGCCCTGGATAATGTAGTCGTAGCCGGCGCGCTGCGCATAGGGTCCAGTCTGGCCAAAGCCGGTGATCGAACAATATATCAGGCCGGGATTGATGGCCGACAGGCTGGCGTAATCCAGCCCGTACTTCCTGAGCTGCCCGGTCTTGTAGTTTTCCAGCACCACGTCCGAGCGCTGCGCCAGCTGGCGTACCACTTCCTGGCCTTCCGGCTTGCTGATGTCGAGCGTGACAGACTGCTTGCCGCGATTGGCCGAGAGGAAATAGGCCGCCTCGCTGGTGTCATTGCCGGCGGCATCCTTCAGGTAAGGCGGGCCCCAGGTGCGCGTGTCGTCGCCGCCGCCGCTGCCGTCGGCAGCCACCGGACGTTCGATCTTGATCACCTCGGCACCCATGTCGGCCAGCAATTGTCCGCACCACGGCCCGGCGAGCACGCGCGACAAGTCGAGAACTTTGATGTGAGTCAGGGGGCCGGCCATGGGAGAGTTTCGATAGCGCATTGCAACGAAGGCCTAATGATAGCTTGGCTATAATCATCAGGCTTTTCAACTCGGGAAACGCTCATATGAAAACAATACTGAAGAGCAGCGTAGCGGCATTCGCCCTGGTCTGCGCCGTGGTTTCGCCGGCGGCATCGGCCCAGGTCGAAATCCAGTGGTGGCACGCGATGGCCGGCGCCCTGGGCGAGCGCGTCAACGATCTGGCCAAACGCTTCAATGCCGAGCAGAAGCAATTCAAGGTCGTGCCGGTGTTCAAAGGCTCCTACGACGAAACCATGGCTGCAGGCATTGCCGCGTTTCGCGCCAAGAACCCGCCGCATATCCTGCAGGTCCAGGAGGTCGGCACCGCCACCATGATGGCCGCCAAGGGCGCGATCAAGCCGGTCTACGAAGTGATGGCGCAGGGCAACAAGAAGTGGAGTCCGCAACAGTACATCCCGGCGGTGACCGGCTATTACACCGACACCCACGGCAAGATGCTCTCGCTGCCGTTCAACAGCTCGACCCCGGTATTCTTCTACAACAAGGACGTGTTCAGGAAGGCCGGCATCAGCGCGCCGCCCAAGACTTGGGCCGAGGTGCAGGATGCGGCGCAGAAGGCCAAGGCTGCGGGCTCTGCCTGTGGTTTCACCACCGGCTGGCAGTCGTGGGTGATGCTGGAGACCATGAGCGCCTGGCACAACCAGGAATTCGCCACCCGCTCCAACGGCTTCGAGGGCTTTGACGCCAAGCTGAGCTTCAATACCCTGATGGCAGTGCGTCATGTGGCGCGCCTGTCGTCCTGGGCCAAGGGCGAGCTCTTCACCTATGCCGGGCGCCGCAACGAGCCTGAAGCCAAGTTCTTCAATGGTGAATGCGCGATGCTTACCTCGTCGTCTGCCGCCTATGCCAACATCAAGAAGAATGCCAAGTTCGATTTCGGTGTCGCCAAGCTGCCCTATTACGAGGAAGAAACCGGCGCCCCTTACAACACCATCATCGGCGGCGCATCCTTGTGGGTGATGGCCGGCAAGAAGCCGGCTGAGTACGCCGGTGTGGCGAAATTTTTCGAATTCCTGTCGTCGCCTGTCATCGCGGCGGAATGGCATCAGGAAACCGGCTACCTGCCGATTACCAATGCGGCCTACCTGGCCACGCAGAAGAGCGGGTTTTACGACCGCAATCCCGGCACCGACATCTCGGTTAAGCAGATGACCGACAACAAGCCGACCAAATTCTCCAAGGGCGTGCGCCTGGGCAATTTTGTGCAAATTCGCGCCATCATCGACGAGGAACTGGAAGCGGTGTGGGCCGGCAGGAAGGCGCCCAAGGATGCGTTGGACGAAGCCGTCAAGCGCGGCAACGAGCAGTTGCGGCGCTTCGAGCAGGCCAACAAGGGGTCCAAATAAGGGTTTCACGGCACGCGGGACGCGTGCGGTGCGAACTCTCCGCGTTGAACCGGACACCGCGTTGCGGCGCCGGTTAACTTGGAGTCGGTTGCTTGGGCTCGGCTGCGCCTTCGCGCTCGCTGCCGATTCCCTTGCTGCTTCCATCGCTGTTGATGTCGGGCACAGCATTGCCACGCAGGGCGCGATTTCCGCGCGCGGGGTTGCCGAGTTCGACTTCAATCGTGCGTTGGCCCTGGTGCTGGACGATGAATTACGTAGCCGCGGCTTTGGCACCGTACTGATCGCTGCTGAGGGCAGGACCACCGACTTGGTTTCGCGACCGCGCCAGGCGGCGCAGGCGCGCGCCGACCTGTTCATCTCGGTACATCACGATTCGGCCAAGGCACGCTTTCAGCGCGACTGGGAATATGAGGGCCAGCCGCGCAAGTATCTGGACGACCGCTTTCGCGGGTTTTCGCTGTTCATCTCGCGCAACAACCCGCAGTGGCCACAAGCCCAGCGCTGTGCCTCGGCGATCGGCGCACACATGATCGCCGCCGGCTTCCGGCCCTCGCGCTACCACGCCGACCCTTACCTGGGCAGCGGCCGCGAGTTTGCCGACGAAGCCAATGGCGTGCATTTCTACGACAACCTGGCCGTGTTGCGCCACGCGTCCATGCCGGCGCTGTTATTCGAAGCCGGCGTGATCGTCAATCGCGATGAGGAGGCTTTGCTGGCCCGTGACAGCACCCGGCGAGCGATTGCCGCGGCGCTGGCGCAGGGCGCAATCGACTGCGGCTATCAGCCATGAGCCTGGTGCTGCGCGCGCGGTCTGGGTCCGGTTTGCTGATGTCTGGAACAATCGTTCATCCGTGGCCACGCGTTTGCGACGCTGCGACAAAAGCATACCGAAGAACGTGGCCAAGACTGCAATCCGCTGTCGCAGGCGCGGCGGCGGTGCTAGGGTAGCGGGATGGAAAAGCGCACAGTCTTCCGTTCCGCCTGGCTGCCCTATGCCTTGGTGGCGCCACAGTTGGCGGTGACGCTGGTGTTTTTCATCTGGCCGGCGGCACAGGCGCTTTATCAATCGGTGTTCGTTGAAGATGCGTTCGGCACCCATGTCGAATTCGTTGGCCTGGCCAACTTCCGCGCCTTGTTTGCCGATCCGCACTACGCGCAGTCGTTCGCCACCACGGCGCTGTTCGCGGTGTGCGTCGCCGCCCTGTCCCTGGGCAGCGCATTGCTGCTGGCGGTGCTGGCCAATCGTGTGGTGCGCGGTGCGGCGGCCTACAAAACGCTCATCATCTGGCCTTACGCGGTGGCCCCGGTGGTGGCCGGCGTGCTGTGGCTGTTTCTCTTCGACCCGTCGGTGGGTACCCTGGGTTTCGTATTGAAGAGAATCGGCGTGGACTGGAATCCGCTGCTCAACGGCACGCAGGCGATGGTGCTGGTGGTGCTGGCGGCAGCCTGGAAGCAGGTGAGCTACAACTTCGTTTTCTTCTTAGCCGGGCTGCAGGCGATTCCCAAATCCCTGCTTGAAGCCGCTGCCATCGACGGCGCCGGCCCGGCCACACGCTTCTGGAAAATCGTTTTCCCGCTGTTGTCGCCAACCGCGTTTTTCCTGTTGGTGGTCAATGTGATCTATGCCTTTTTCGATACCTTCGGCGTGATCGATGCCGCCACTCAGGGCGGACCGTCCAAGGCCACCGAGGTGCTGGTATACAAGGTGTTTCACGATGGCTTCAAAGGGCAGGATTTCGGCGGCGCCGCGGCGCAATCGGTAATCCTGATGGCGATTGTGATCGCGCTCACCGTGGCACAGTTCCGCTATCTGGAAAAGCGGGTGAACTACTGATGGTGGAGCGCCGCCCATTTGCTGATTTCCTGACCCACCTGATTCTGCTGCTGGGGGTGGGCCTGGTGGCATTGCCGGTATGGCTGGCGTTTGTCGCCTCCACGCTGACGCCTGAGCAGGTACTCGATGCGCCGATGAGCCTGATTCCCGGCGATCAATTGGGCATCAACTATCTGCATGTGTTGACCCAGGGTTCGACGCCGCTCAAGACACTGCTCTGCAACAGTGCGGTGTCGGCTCTGGTGATCGCCTGCGGCAAGATCGCAATCTCGGTGCTGTCGGCGTTCGCCGTGGTGTATTTCCGCTTTCCCGGTCGCGGCCTGTGTTTCTGGCTGATCTTCCTGACCCTGATGCTGCCGGTGGAGGTGCGCATCCTGCCTACCTTCCAGGTGGTGGCAAGCCTGGGCCTGCTCGACAGCTATGCCGGCCTCACCATTCCCTTGATGGCGTCGGCCACCGCGACGTTCCTGTTTCGCCAGTTCTTCCTGTCGGTGCCCGAAGAGTTGGCCGAAGCGGCGCGCATCGATGGCGCCGGGCCTATGCGTTTTTTCTGGAGCATCCTGTTGCCGCTGGCGCGCACCCAGATCGCCGCGCTGTTCGTGATCCTCTTCATCTACGGCTGGAACCAGTATCTGTGGCCCTTGATGGTCACCACCCGCGAGGACTATTACACCGCGGTCATCGGCATCAAGCGCATGATTTCGGGTGGCGATGCCGCCACCGAATGGAATCTGGTGATGACCACCG
>JAYVWK010000361.1:0-5984 GCA_043786185.1 Burkholderiales bacterium | reverse complement strand
TCGGCGACGCTTTGCGCCGGGCGCGTTTGCAGCGCCTGCTGCAGATTGCGTATGCTATTGGTCGCGTTATGAAAGTTTTTTTCCACCCTTGCGATCGATTCGCGTTGCCGGCGCAGGCGCTCCTGGTGCTCCCGCTTGGCAAGCAGCAGCGGGTCATCAGCGGCGGGCAGCGGCGGCGCGGGGTCCGTGGCGGATGGCGCGGCAGGCGCGGGTGCCGGCGCGACGTCGCTTTTCTGCGGTTCGTAGCGCACCTGCTTCAAGCCCAGCGTGCGCAAGGTCATGATCTGCTCGTCGGACTTGATCTTGAAGCTGCCGAAGCCGAACGGATGCTCCATCCAGTGCAAATCCAGATGGATGTAGATTCCAACCTTCAGTTGGTCGATGGAAACGAGATGCGTCATGCGCGGACCGGCAATCGAACGAGCTCCAAGGATAGCGGTCGCTGTGGTCGGTTAAAGCCGCAAGCAGCGGGGCCAAAGCGCCCTTGCTTGCGCTACATGGCTGCGCGCAGCAGCGGCGGCAGGGACCTCAGGGCCGGTCTATCAGCAGCAGCGCTAAGCTGATCTGGCTGCCGTCAAGCGGACGCACCAGTCGCGCGACTTCGTGCCCGTCGCGCAGGAAGAGCAGGGTCGGCCACAGCTTGACGCCGAATGCGCGTCCCAGGGGGCGGCCGCGGCCGTCCTCGATCTTGACGTGGCGCAGCTTTGGGTGATCGGCCAGGCTTGCTGCCAATAGCGGCTGCGCGGCGCGGCAATGGCCGCAGGCAGGACTGCCGAATTCAAGCAGCATGGGGCCCGCGTGCTCGTCGATCGCACTGCGCAGAGGTTCTTTGACGGCGTATTCATGGTTCATGGCTAGATCCTTCACTTGTATGTCGCGCGCTCAAGCCTGCAAGCCGGCCGTCGCAGTGGCCGCCGCCCGTGTGTGGCAACCAGCGTCCGGCCCGCAATTGCACTACAACTCAGGCCAGCGCGTCTGCCATGGATGCGCCGCTTCATACTGCCGTGCGATTGCGCACAAGAGGCCGTCCTGCCCCCAGCGCCCCACCAGTTGCAGCCCGATCGGCAGGCCCGCCGATGATGGTGTACATGGCAAAGCGATCGCCGGCAGGCCGGCGGCGTTGACAAAACCGGTGAAGACCGCGTGACCGCGCGGGCCGACCGCGCGGCCTGCAATCTGTGGTGGATAGTCCCGGGCGATCGGCCACGGCAGCGCGGCGGCGGCCGGGGTCAGCAGCAGGTCGCAGGCAGCAAACAGCTGGCCCAGCTGATTGCGCATCCGGTCCACCAGTTGCAGCAGTTCGAACAAGGCGGTGGCCGGCAGCGCGGCCCCGGCGTCCGCGTTGGCGAGCGCCGCCGGGCCGAGCAGGTGGCGCCAGGGGGTGTGCGCTGTGAGCATCTGCGCCAGGCCGGCCTGCGCCAGCAACATCCAGCGCGCACTGACCGCATCGGCCAAGTCGAATTGTGCGCTGGTGCTGACCTGATGCCCAAGCGCGCGCAGATGCTCGGCGGCACGCGTGACACTGGCGCCGATCTGCGGGTCGACCGGCGCGTCGCCGAAGGCGGGAATGTATTTGATGCGCAGCGCCGGCAACAGCTCTGGCACGGCGAACGGAAGCTGTGCGAAGGCGCTTGAGGCTGCATCGCGCGGGTCGGGTTCGCTCACCACCTGCATCAATGCAATCACGTCATCGACCGTACGCGCGATCAAGCCTGCGACCTCGTAATCGAGAAAAATCGCCGGCAGCCCGTCGCAGCGCGGCACGCGCCCGCGCGATGGCTTAAGTCCGATGAGCCCGGTGTGCGAAGCGGGGCGGCGAATCGAGCCGCCGCCGTCGGTGCCGAGCGCCAGCGGCCCGAAACCGCTGGCCACCGCCGCCGCCGCCCCGCCACTCGACCCGCCGGGCGTCAACCCAGGGTCCCAGGGGTTGCGCGTGGCACCGAACACCAGGTTGTCGGTATGCCCCTGCATGGCGAATTCCGGGGTGTTGGTCTTGCCCAGAATCAGCGCCCCGGCCTGCCGCAGGCGCGCCACCGGCAGTTCGTCGATCGGCGGCACATGGTCGATGAAGAGGCGGCTGCCCCAGGTGGTGCGCATGCCGGCCACCGCGATGTTGTCCTTGACGGTCAGCGGCACGCCATCGAGCGGGCTCAAAGGCGTGCCCGCGGCATAGCGCCGCGTGCTGGCGTGCGCCGCGCTGCGCGCACCGGCCCGATCCAGTGTGACCAGCGCGTTGAGGCGCGGATTATGTGCGTCGATGCGTGAGAGCACCTGCTCCAGCGCCAGGTCGGGCGTGAATTCGTGCTTGCTATAACCGGCGCTGAGCGCGCTGGCGGACAGGCGCCAGAGTTCGAGGGAGGTTGGCATTGAGAGTCGGATGGGCGAAATCGGCGCGGGCGAAAGCGTGGTCCATTGGCCGTGTAGCGACCAGCGGATGCGACCGGGCGGCGCGTCGGCTGATTGTACGGAAGGTGCGCGGCAGGCGGGCGCGTAGCGGGGTCTGGTGGGAACTTGTTATATTCGAGCGCACCATGAGAAAAAAATTGAGCCAGGTGTTGCGACGCGCAGCGCGCGAGCAACCAAGCGCGCGGGTTTCTATCGGAGTGCAAGCATGAGCGTCGCGTTGCGTGTGGTCATCGTTGGCGGCGGCCCGGTGGGCCTGGTGACCGCGCTGGCGATGGCGAAAAAGGGCTTGCAGGTCACCGTGCTGGAGGCCGAGGCCGGTTACGACGAGCGGCCGCGCGCCGCCTCGACCCACGCCTCGACGCTGGAGATGCTGGCCGATCTGGGCCTGATTGACGAAGTACTGCGGCAGGGCTTGATTGCGCCGCGCTTCCAGCACTGGGACCGGGTTTCCGGCGAAATGGTGGCCGAATTCGACTACGCCCGCCTCAAGGACGATACGCCCTACCCTTATGTGGTGCAGTGCGAGTCGCACAAGCTGGTGGCCATCGCCGAAGCGCACCTCCTCACCCAGCCCGGCGCCCAAGTGTTGCGCCTGCACACGGTCACCGGGCTGCGCCAGTTGGGCGACTGTGTCGAGATCATGTGCGACACACCAGGCGGGTCGGCCCGGTTCAACGCCGACTTCGTGGTGGGTACCGACGGCGCGCGTAGCGTGGTGCGCGGCGCCATCGGTGCCGACTTTTCCGGCTACACCTTCGACGAGCGCTTCATCGGCATGACCACCCGCTTCGACTTCGAGAAGCACTATGGCTACTCGAATCGCAACTACTTCTCGGACCCCGAGCGCTGGTGCGCGGTATTCAAGGTAGCCGGCAACGACCTCAAGGGGCTGTGGCGCGTGATCTCGCCGGCCACCACGGCCGAGCCCGATGAAGTGGTGTTGTCGGAGGAGTCGTTGCAGCAACGCCTGCAGCGTTTTTTCCCGCGCGCCGAGCCCTACGCCATCGAATATCGCGGCGCTTACCGCTTTCATCAGCGCGTGGCCGAGTCGTTTCGCGTCGGCCGTGTATTTCTGGCGGGCGACGCCGCCCACATCAACAACCCGGCCGGCGGTCTGGGCTTGAACAGCGGCATCCATGACGGCCTGGAACTGGCGGAGATACTGGAACACTGCATGCGCCACGGCATCGACGAAAACATGCTCGACCGCTATCAGCGCCGGCGCCGCAGCTTGAACATCGAGTTCGTGCAGCAGGATACGGTGACCAACAAGCGGCGCATGGAGGAATCCGATCCGCAGGTGCGACGCCGCAATCATGACGAACTCAAGCGCATTTCCAATGATCCGCTGGCCTGCCATCAATTCCTGCTGCGCGCTTCGCTGATCGAAAGCACGCAGAAGGCGCGCCTGATCGCCTGAACATGCAAGCAAGCCTGATAGCGGCGCAGCCTGGCCATGCCGGCCCGGCCTGGGCCCGCGACTGAAAAATTTCCAGAGGAGAGTGCGGCGATGGGGTCGATGTCCGATATGCAAGCTTATGGCGACGCTGGCGCGCCGCGACACCTTGATCTGCTGATCGTCGGCGCCGGCTTTGCCGGCATGTACATGCTGGTGCGCGCGCGCGAACTGGGGTTCACCGCATGCGTGATCGAGGCGGGCCATGACGTCGGCGGTACCTGGTACTGGAACCGCTATCCGGGGGCACGCTGCGACATCGAGAGCCTCGAATACTCCTATGGCTTCGACGAGGTGTTGCAGCAGGAATGGAAATGGTCGGAGCGCTTCGCCCCGCAGCCGGAAATACTTGCCTATGCGCGCCATGTTGCCGTTCGCTTCGACCTGAAGCGCGACATCCGCTTCGGCACACGGGTTACGCGCGCCTGGTTTGACGATGTCGGCGGGCAGTGGAGCATAGGCACAGACTCGGGTCAGGCGTACCGATCGCGCTTCGTGGTCATGGCCACCGGCTCGCTGTCGTCAACCAACCTGCCGGCCATTGCCGGGCGTGATAGCTTCGCGGGGCCGTCGTACCACACCGGCGCCTGGCCGCATGAGCCGGTGGATTTCAGTGGCAAAAGGGTCGGCGTCATCGGCACCGGCTCATCAGCGGTGCAATCGATTCCGGTCATCGGGGTCGAAGCGGCTGAACTCTACGTCTTCCAGCGCACCGCCACCTATTCGGTGCCCGCGCACAATGCGCCGCTGGATGCGGGTTATGAAGCGCAGGTCAAGGCCGATTACCGCGGATTCCGTCACCGCAACGAACTGATGCCGGCCGCCTTCGGGTCGAACCTGCGCGCCGGCGATGAGTCCGCCCTCGCGGTCAGTGCGCCGCAGCGGGAGCACGAATTCGAACAACGCTGGCACATCGGTGGCCTGGGTTTCACGCGCGCCTATGCCGACATCATTCTCGACGCACGCGCCAATGCGCTGGCGGCGCAATTCGTGCGTGACAAGATCCGCGCACTGGTCGCCGACCCGGCCACGGCGGACTTGCTGTCGCCGACGCAGCCGGTGGCCTGCAAGCGCATGTGTGTCGATACCGGCTATTACCAGACCTTCAACCTGCCGCATGTGTATCTGGTCGACATCAGCAGCGGCGGCATTGAGAGAATCACGCCGCGCGGCTTGAGCGCGGCCGGCCGCGACTTCGAACTCGATGCACTGGTGTTCGCCACCGGTTTCGACGCCATGACCGGCACCCTGCTGCGCATGGATATTCGCGGCCGCGGCGGCATAACCTTGGGTGAAAAATGGCATGCCGGCCCGCTCAACTACCTGGGCCTGACCGTTGCCGGCTTTCCCAACCTCTTCATCGTCAACGGGCCCGGCAGCCCCTCGGTGCTGACCAACATGATCGTCTCCATCGAGCAGCATGTGCGCTTCATCGGCGACTGCCTGGCGTGGATGCGCGACCGCGGGCATGCGCGCATCGAGGCGGACGCCGCTGCCGAGCGCGACTGGGTCGGCCATGTCAACACGGTGGCCAACCACACCATTTTCCCGAGTTGCAACTCCTGGTACTTGGGCGCCAATGTGCCGGGCAAGACGCGCGTGTTCATGCCCCTGTTGGGCTTTCCGGGCTACGTGGAGAAGTGCGAAGCGGTGGTGGCCCAGGGCTATGCCGGCTTCGCTTTTTCCTAGCACCGCGGTGCTTGCCGTGTGGCCGGTGAGCGATGGATAGCGCCGACCGCCGGCCGTTCGCCGGCATCAAGGTGCTCGACGCCACGCGCGTACTGGCCGGCCCCTATGCGGCGTATCAGCTGGGCTTGCTTGGGGCTGAGGTGCTGAAGATCGAAAAGCCTGGCGGCGGCGACAGCGTGCGCTTTCGCGGCACCGACGCGGCGCTCGCGGGCGCCGGCCTTGCCACCTACTTTCTCGGTCAGGGGGCGAACAAGCGCTGCATCGCGATCGATCTGGACCAGGCTGCCGGGCGCGCGGTATTCCTGCGCCTGGTGGCGGGTGCCGATGTCCTGATCGAGAACCTGCGTGGCGGCGCGCTTGCGCGACGCGGCCTCGGTCCCGAAGTATTGAGCGCGGCCAATGCGCGCCTGATTCACTGCTCGATCACCGGCTA
>JAYVWK010000360.1:0-7642 GCA_043786185.1 Burkholderiales bacterium | reverse complement strand
CGAACACCTGGGCGGCCTTTCCTTCGAGCCGCCCACGGCCAAGGCGGGCTATGCGCGCATCCTGGCCGGTGGCCGCAAGCCGGCACCCACGCGCGATGGGCACGTGGCAATGCTGCCCTACACGGCGGATCACTGGAATGCGCTGTTCGCCAGCATCGGCCGCGCCGACCTGGCCGGCAAATATGATCTGAACGACCGCGCCCAGCGCAACGCGCGGGTGGCCGAACTGTATGCCGACATGGTGAGTGTCACCCGTGAGATGAGCACCGCCGAATGTCTGGCCCTGTGCGACCGCCTGGATATTCCGGCCACCCGCATCTACGGCATCGATGAGTTGCCGACGCATCCGCACCTGCGTGCGGTGGGTCTGTTTCAGGCGCTGGCGCATCCGAGTGAAGGCGCGACCATCACGGTGCGCCCCCCGACGCGCTTTGCCGCCACGCCTGCCGCGGTGCGCCTGCCGGCGCCGCGCTTGGGGCAGCAAAGCCTCGAAGTGCTGCGTGAAGCCGGCATCGATGATGCGACACTTGTGAAACTGCGTGCGGCCGGAGTGATTCGACAGGCCGCTTAAGTGCCATAAGGCTGGTGGCGGGAGCGCACGACGAACACCACCAACGCAGCAAAACGGGAGGACGACGAACATGAAACATTGCATTTGCAGCTTGGTGCTGTGCCTGGCATCCGCTCTGGCCTGGGGGCAGGCCGGCACCTTCCCGACCAAGCCGATTCGCATCATGGTGCCCTTCAATGCCGGCAGCGGCGCCGACTCCAGCTCACGCTTCTATGGTGACCTGCTGGCCAAGCTTTTTGGTCATGCAATTGTGGTGGAAAACCGGCCCGGTGGCAGCGGCATCCTCGCGGTGCAAGCGGTGAAGAACGCGCCGGCCGACGGCTACACCATCCTGATGGCGACCAATTCGCCGATGACGGTCAACCCGGTGGTGATGAAAAACCTGCCCTACGATCCGCAGAAGGATTTTCGGCCGGTGATCGGGGTGAGCCGCGCGCCGGTGGCTTTCATCGTGCGCGCCGACTCACCCTACAAGACCGTCAAGGACATGGTGGAGGGCACCAAAAAGAGTGGCGCGCCGCTGCCGCTAGGCAACTACTCCGCCGGTTACGAACTGATCGGCGCCTGGCTCGGCAGCGTCACCGGCCTTGGCATCACGCCGATCCCCTACAAGGGCGGGGCCTTGATGATGACCGACATCATCGGCGGTCAGGTGGTGACCGGCGCCATCGACTTCGCCGGCGCCGCACCGCTGATCCGCGAGCGCCGCCTGCGTGCCTTGGCGATCACCTCCGATGTGCGCGACCCGGCCTTTCCCGATGTGCCGACCATGAAGGAAAGCGGGTTTCCGGAGTTCGAGACCTATGTATGGGCCTCGTTTTTCGTGCGCGCCGACACGCCTGACGATGTGACCACAAAACTGTTCGAAGGATTCAGGCGCGTGATGGCCAGCCCCGAGGCGCGCGCCTACCAGGCCAACCAACCGGCGCAGGTCATGAGCCTGGGTCCGGTCGAGTTGCGTGCTTTTGTGGCTGCGGAGTACGAGCGCTTCAAGCGCGTTGCGCAGGCGGCGGGCATCGAGGCGCGCTGAAAACCAATGCCAGGCAGGTTGCAAAAGGGCTGCCTGGCAGGCGCGCCGCGTCGCGAGACGGCGGCCAGGGTCGCCAAGCCAGCCGACAGCGCCAAATCCACCAGTCCCGCATCGCCCGCGCGGCGCACGCAATCGCAACGGCGCGAGGAGGCCGAGCGTCGTTTGCTCGATGCGGCCCTTGGCATCGTGGCGCGCGCCGGCAGCGCGCGCCTGACGCTGGCCGAAGTGGGTGCGGCGGCGGGCTACAGTCGCGGACTCGCCACCCATCGCTTTGGCAACAAAGCAGGCCTTTTGCGTGCGCTGGCCGCCCACATCAACCTCCGTTTTCACGAGCAACTGCGCGCCGCGCCGCCGCGCCGCGCCGGGCTGGACGCGATTCGCGGCAATATCAGCGTCTACTTCGGACGCAGCGATCGCAACTGGACCACCACGCGGGCCTTGCTGGTGATGATGACCGAGGGCTTCATGGAAGGCGCCGAACTAAAGAGCGACATGGCGGCCTACAACAGGCTGGCGCTGGCGTTCTTCGAGCAGCACCTGAAGAGCGGCGTCGCGCAGGGCGAGATAGCCGCCGATATCGAGCCGGCCAGCATGGCCGTGCTGGTGCTGGGCAGCCTGCGTGGCGTGATGCTGCAGTGGCTGCTCGATGACGCAATCGACCTCGGTGCGGTGCGTGACCGATTGCTGGCGATGGTTGATTTGACGCTGGCGCGCGGCGTCTGAGGCCGCAGGTGTGACGGTAGTATCTGCGGGCACGCTTTTAGGGCCGGCGTGCACGATGCGCCTGCCAGTCCTCTTCGCTCCATTCAAGCAAGTCTTCCGCGCCGGAGGTGCGCAAGTGCGCAGCGCCGTCGATAGCCACGGTTTCACCCGACATGTAGCCGGCTTCGTCGGCAATCAAATAGGCCGCCAGATTGGCAAGCTCCGGTGCCTGGCCTACCCGCCCCAGAGGCACACGCCCGGCCGGCGCGCTTGCGTTGCTGCGCGAAGCTGGCATCAGCTGGCGCCAGGCGCCGTCGGTGGGGAAGGGGCCCGGGGCGATCGCCACCAGACGTATGTTCTTCGAGCCCCACTCTACCGCCAGGCTCTTGGTCATCGCCTCGAGGCCCGCCTTGGCCATGGCCGAGGGCAGCGTAAAGGCGCGCCCGGTACGCACCGAGGTCGACAGGATGCTGAGCACCACGCCGGCATGCTGCGCATCGATCCAGCGGCGCCCGGCGCCCAGCGTGCAATACAGCGCTCCGTGCAGGGTCGGCGCCAGGATGGCATCGGCGGCACGCGCCGACAGGCGCTCGCTTTGCGCGATGAAGGTGGCGGCCGCGTTGTTGACCAGCACGTCGAGCGGACCCACCTGCCAGATGGCGTCGAGCATGGTTTCAACCGCGCTGGCGTCGCGCAAATCGCAGCCATGGGTTGCGACATTCGCGGCACCGGCCTGACGCAATTTTGCCGCGCTTGCTTCCAGCACCTCGATGCGACGGCCGCAAAGAATCAGGGTCGCACCCAGTTCGGCAAAACGCGCCGCCATGGCCGCTCCCAGGCCGCTGCCGCCGCCGGTAATCAGAATTCTTTTTGAGGCAAGCAGATCCTTGCGAAACATCGCGGCTCCATGCGGGGAAGGCGGCATCTGGGTGGCACCCGGGCTGGCGCCAGCCCTGTGGTCGTAGAAGCCCGTGGCCGCCACGGACCTTGCCAAGGTCAGCGTAGCGTCTCACAAATTATCCACCATTCACGGACACCGGTTGGCGCTGCTGCGCGGCTTTTAGTCGGCCTCGCGTCGCAAGTGCAGCCGACGCTGCGATTCGGCGACGAATTCCTCAAGATCGGGATCTAGTGCGTTGCGCGCCGAGACGATGCCCACCAGCTGGCCCGCTTCCAGCACCGGCAGATGGCGGAAACTGTTGTCATGCATCAAGAGCATCGCATAGCCGAAGGACTTGTGCGACTCGATGGTGACGGGAGCCGCGGTCATCACTGCGGATACAGGCGTAAGCGTGGGGTCGCGGTCTTGTGCCACCACCCGAAATGCGATGTCGCGTTCGGTAAAGATGCCCACCAGGCGGCCGCTCTCCAGTACCACCAGCGCTCCCACCTTCTCGGTTGCCATCAGCTTGGCCGCCGCGTTGACGCGCAGGTCCGCCGGCGCCGTGACCAGCCTGGATTTTTCCAGAATGTCCCTGACCTGCAGGCTATACATTTCGTCCTCGGAATGGCGATGCCGCAACCACGCGCCCGGCTCATGGCTGCGCGGCGCCCGCTCGATGCCCGCCGCGGCATTGCCGTCACTACAGCGAAGATGCATGACGATGACGCTGACGCGAACATGTGTATCGTAGACAAGGCGTGGCGCAATGATTTGATCAGGATCAAGCGTCGGCACCGGCAGGCGCGCAGGGCGCCCCAAGAGTGTGTTCTGGGATTCCTGATCGCATGCACCTCTGCCCCAACGGGCGCCGGCGGGTTTGGGCTCGCGCCAGCCGTGGCGTTGCGGCACCTCTCAAGCAGGCGGCGCCTCGCCCCCCAGTGCGCTGATCATTTCCGGAATCAGTTTCGCCATCTCGCCAGTGGCGATCGCGGTGTCGGCATCGAAGCGGTCTTCATCTTCCGCGCCGGCTTCCTCGAAAACCCCGTCGAGGAAACGCATCTTCTTGATCTGCATGGTGTCGGTCAGTACGAACGAAATGCGACCGGCCCACAGCATGGCCAGGCGCGTCGGCACCTTGCCGCCTTCCACATGCTGGCGAATCTCCGCCAGATCGAGCAGGTGGCGCGAGTACTTGACCGAAGACTGCATGTCGTCGGTGGACTTGAGTTCGCATTCGCGGTCGAGGTCGAAGTGACCCGGGGCGCCGCGCTCGGTCAGCCACAGGGCCATCGCGGCGGCAGGTGACTGATGGGTCTGCACCAGCGTGACGGTGAACTGGTCGAGCGCGCGAACCAGGCTGACTACGACCTCATCGGCGCGCGCCTGGGTGGTGGTGTCGATCACCAGCAGGCGTGCCTTGGGGTCGATCCATGCGGTGACAGCCGCCTCTTTGGTGAATGCCAGCGGCAACAGTTCACGAATCACTTCTTCCTTGATCTCGCGCGCCTGTTTCTTGCCGGGTTTGCGGCCGCTTACGGCCTCGATTTTCTCCATGCGCTGCTCCACCGCGCGTCGCACCACGGTGGCCGGCAGCAACTTCGATTCGATCATGAACTTGAGAATCAGTTGACCACCGACCGATTCGACCAGGGCGCCATGCTGCAGGCCGCGTGGCTCGCACCAGCCGACCGATCGTTCCTGGCTGGCGGCACATTTGACAAAGCGAAAGCGGTCGAGCGATTGCTCGATTTGCTTGATCGACGCGGTCCATGCCGGGCCGATGCGATACATCATGACGTTCTTGAACACGGATGCCTTTTCTGTGGATGGAGTTTGCTGCGGTCGGGTCCGACGATGCCTGGCGGCGCTGCATGAAACCCATATGCGCGCTGGCCGGATCGCGGCCGGGCCGAATGATAGCGCTTGCGGCGTTTGCGCTGCGGATCAGGCTGCGCGCCGTATTCAGTACATCGCGCCGCGCCTGCCGCTGCCGCGGTGGGCCACCCAGAACGCGGCGAGCGGAACGACGATCCATTGCAAAAGGGGTGTGAGGCCGATGCCGATCAGCGGCACCATCGGCATGCTGTCGGCGTAGGCCCAGCTACGGCGCACCACGAGGTTGAGCCATTCGCTGAAAATCGTGTAGCCGATGCCGATGCAAACCGTCAGCCACATCACGCGCAGTGCTCCGCTGGCCGGCCAGCGATCGCTGCCTGCCAGCAGCAGACCGGCCAGCAGGGCCGCGGCGGCGATCAGGATATCGCCACCGGTACAGTGCAACACGGCCAAAGCCTTGTCGCCCCAAGTGCCGCTGGCCCACAGGCTGTAGAGCGGCAAGTGGGCGCTTTCCCACAGCAGGTTGCCGATGGCGATAGCAGCGAGATAACGCCGCAGCATGGCAAGCCAGGAAAGGTCGCCGAATAATGGAAATGAATGCCTCATGCCGCTATTATCGGTTGCATTGGCTGCGACCACCCGACGCGGGCGGCGCCAGGGCCGCGAAAATCGGGTGGCGCCATGGTGTGATCAGCGCGCGGCTTTGTGCGAAAGGTATTCCACTACGCTACGCTCATCGTCTCTTACGCAACATGCCGCATCGGCACAGGCACACAAGGAGCCGTGATGAAAGCTATCTGGAACGACACAGTGATCGCCGAAAGCGACAATACAGTGGTGGTCGAGGGCAATCACTATTTTCCGCAGGCCGCGCTGCGGCGCGAGCTGGTGCGCCCGAGCGACACCCACTCCACCTGCGGCTGGAAGGGTGTGGCGAGCTACTACTCGCTCGATGTGGGCGGGCAGGTCAATGCCGACGCGGTGTGGTACTACCCAAGCCCGATCCAGGGCGCCGAAGCGGTAGCCGGCCGGGTGGCATTCTGGAAGGGTGTACAGGTTGTGCCCTGAGCCATCCGCGGCCGGGGCGAAGTGTTTGCAGGCCGGTGTGCCGGCGTGCCTCACCAGCTACTGCGCTGCGCGGTGCATGACGACGCCGGCCCGCGGCCACGCCGTCATGCCGCGCGACAGGCTCAGTGGTGTGCCAGACGGCCGCGTGTGAGCCAGCGGTCCAGCAGTTCAAACAGGCCTTGCGTAGCCAGCGCCATCGCTGCTGCCGGTAGCGCGCCGGCCAACAGGGCGCTGTGATCGTTAAGAGCCAGGCCGGAGGCGATGCGTTCACCAAAGCCGCCGGCGCCGATGAAGGCGGCGATAGTGGCGGTGCCCACGGTGGTGACCGCCGCGGTCTTGACGCCGGCCAGAATCACCGGCGCCGCCAGCGGCAGATCGATCGCCGACCAGCGTTGCCATGGCGTCAAGCCCAGCGCGGTGCCGGCCATGCGCAAACCCGAAGACACCTGTTGCAAACCGGTGGTCACGTTGCGCACGATCGGCAACAAGGCATAGAGAGACAATGCCACCAGTGCCGGCACCGTGCCGATATCGCCCAATAGCGGGATCAGGATCGCCAGCAGCGCCAGCGAAGGAATGGTCTGCAACAGGCCCACTACCGCCATCACAGGCTGTTCCAGCCGGGGCCGTGCCGCGGCCGCCGCCCCCAGCGGAATGCCGACCGCCAGGGCTGCCGCGACCGCCACCAACACCAGGAACAAATGCTGGCGCGCCAGGCGGCCAAGGTCGTCGGCGAACAGGCGCTCGATGAAGCCAGCGCGGCCGCTTGACGCAGTCGCGGCTGTGGGCACCACGAAATCGGCCGCGATGGCGCCAAACGAGCGCCCGCGCAGTTCGGCCTCGCCATTCATGGCGATCATGCGGGCTGCGGGAATGCGCCCCTCGAGAGCCAGGATCGCCTGCCATGCCTGGGGAAAGCGCTGCGCCGCATCACGCCTATACAGCAATACCGCGTCGTAGCGTGGAAAGTAGCCGGCGTCGTCCGCCAGCACGCTAAGCCCCAGCGCCGCGATCTTGGCATCGGTCGAGTAAATGTCGATCAGCGCGATACGGCCGGCCGCCAGCGCCTCGTAGGCGATGCCGTGATCGATGCCGACCGGCTGGTGCGGCAGGGCGTAGCGCGCCTTGAGGCCGGGCCAGCCATCGGCGCGGCCGATGAATTCGTGCGAAAGCCCCAGGTTCAATGTCGGGTAGCGCGTCAGGTCGCTGATGCGCATGATGCCAAGCTGGCGCGCCTGGTCGGCCCGCATGGCCAGCGCATATCCATTCTGGAAGCCCAGCGGTACCGCAATATCCAGACCCTGCGCTGCCAGCTTGCCGCGCATGCTTGCGAGATCGGTGGGTTGCGGGTTCTTGAGAATCTCGGCATCGATAGTGCCCAGGTACTCCGGGTAGACATCGATCGCCCCGGCCTTGAGCGCCTCGTAGACCACCGCGCTATTGCCCAGCCCCTGGCGATGCAGCACCGCGGTGTGCGGCGCCGCGGTCCGCGCGACGATCTCGCCCAGAATGTAAGACTCGGTGAAGCGTTTGGAGCCGACCACGAGTCGGG
>JAYVWK010000359.1:0-4171 GCA_043786185.1 Burkholderiales bacterium | reverse complement strand
GCCGTCTTCGGGGTAGCGTGCGATGCCGACCGAGGCGCTGATGAAATTCTCGCGCCCACCCACCATGAATGGCTTGCGCATCACCGCCAATACGCGCTCGGCGACGTTCTGCGCCTGTTGCGGATGCGCCACTTCGGTGAGCAGAACGGCGAATTCGTCGCCGCCCAAGCGCGCCACGACGTCGGCCTCGCCTTCGCCGGATCGCACGCAGCCATTGAGCCTCAAGGCGACTTCGCGCAGCACGGAGTCGCCTGCACTGTGGCCCTGGGTGTCGTTGATCTGCTTGAAGCGGTCAAGGTCGACGAACAGGGCCGCGAGCGGCGCACGGCGCCTGCGCGCCGCCTCGATGGCCGCACCGAAGCGCTCGCCGAACATGCGGCGGTTGGGCAGCCCTGTCAGGTTGTCGTAGTCGGCCAGCGCGCGAATCTGCGCTTCGGCTTCGCGCCGTTGCGTGATGTCCTGTGCGGTGCCACTCACCAGGGCCGCGACACCGGCGTTGTCGTATTCGATTTCGGCCTCGAAACGCACGAAGTTCACCGCACCGTTGGCGGATTGCAGGCGGGTTTCGCTTTGCAAGCTGCCACCTTCCCGGATCAGTCGTTCGAAGGCGGTCGTCAATTCCTTGCGGTCGTCGTCATGCACCAGGGTGAGAAATGCATTGAGAGAAAGCGATACATTGGTGCCGGCGATGCCGAGGATCGACAAGCACAGCTCCGAGCCGACTAAGAGGCCGCTGCGCAAGTCCCATTCCCAGGTGCCCAAGCGGGCGATGCGCTGCGCCCGTGCCAGCTTGGCGCGACTGGCTTCGAGTTCGCCGCGCATGCGCGCGGCGCGCAGCAGGTAGCGCGTGCGTTGCACCAGCAGGGTCCATTGCGTCGACTTGACGAAAAAATCGGTGGCGCCAGCCTCGTAGGCATGGGCGACCGATTCCTCGTCGTCCAGTCCGGTCAGCATCAGCACCGGCACCTGCGCACCGCCAGGCAATTGGCGCAGGGCGCGGCAGGTGGCGAAGCCATCCATGCCCGGCATCAGTGCGTCGAGCAGCACGCAATCCGGGCCTTGGCTGAATTTCTCCAGCGCTTCACCGCCACTGCCGGCTTCAATGATCTGGAAACCATGCCGCGTCAGTATGGATGAGGTGAGCAGGCGAGCGACCGGATCGTCGTCGACCAGCAATACGTGTTCAGGCGATGGCTGCGGGGGTTTCATGCGTTTCCTCCCTGGGGTTTTTGAGTGCCTTGACTGCACCCGAAACGCCGTCGAATTGTGTTTCCAGCAATTCCAGGCGATCGTTCAAATCTTGACTTGCACCGCTCCTGGCGGCCACCTCGATGCCGGCGAACAGTGCGGAGGCACCGAGGGCGCCCAGGTTGGCATGGCAGGACTTGAGGGTGTGGGCAGCCTGGCGCGCGGCGCGCAGGTCGCAACTGGCGGCGGCCCGGCGCAATTCGGCCATCAGCGCCGGCGCACTCGCGGCGTAGGCATCCACCAGACGCTCCATCAGACCGGGCGACTCGGCGTCCATGGCGCGCAGTGTGCCTACAACCTTGGCGTCTAGAAGCGCGCCTTGGAATGCCGTGTTGGCGCCCATCGGCACGCATGCGGGCAGGGCGGGGCCGCCGGTCGGTGGCCCGGCCTGCGCCTGCCCGCAGTCTGGCGCAAGGACCTTAAGCAGGCCGGTGCGCGCCATCGGCAGCACCAGCGTGTCGTCGCGTCGCGGCGCGGCGTTAAGCGGGTTGGGCTTATCGACCAGCCAGTTGAACAGGATGCCGCGCAGCTCGCCCTCGGCGAAGGGTTTGGACAGATAGTCGGTGAAACCGGCCGCCAGGCACTTGTCGCGATCGCCGGTGAGCGCGTTGGCGGTCAAAGCGATCACCGGAACATCGGAGCGCACCGCCAGCGGGCCGTAGGCGCCGCCGCCGGCGCGAATGTGGCGCACGGTTTCGTACCCATCCATCTCGGGCATCTGGCAATCCAGGAGAACCACGTCGAAGGCCGAGTTACCAAGTATTTCCAGCGCCTGGCGGCCGTTCTCGGCGATTTCGTGGACGCAGCCGATTTTCTCCAGCATGGTGGTGGCGATTTCGCGATTGACCGGGTTGTCCTCGACCACCAAAACGCGGCCGGCCAGAAGCGGCGTCAATTGACGTGCCGTGGCGCTGCTGCGGCCGCTGCGTGCCAGCAGCGCATCGGCGATAGCGCGGCGCAGTTCGCCCTGGCGCACCGGCTTTTCGATCAGAGTGTCGATGCCGCAGGCGCGCGCCCGGGCTTCATCGGCGTCACTCGCGCTCGAAGCCAGCATCAGCATGCGCAGAGCCGCGACGCGCGGATTCGCGCGGATGCGCTCGGCTAATTCGATGCCGCTCATGCCGGGCATTTTCATGTCGATCAGGGCCACCTCGAACGGGCGCCCCGCGCTCTGCGCGGCCTCAAGCATTTCGAGTGCCTGGGCACCGCCGGAGGCCGCACCGCAGCCGATGCCCCAATTTTCGAGTTGGTGCACAAGGATGTTAAGGTTGGTCGGGTTGTCCTCGACCACCAGCACGCGTCGGCCGATCAGCATGCCGGACGGATTGGCAAGTAGTGGCGCCGATTCGAGGCGACTGCCAAGGGTAAGCGTAATGGAGAAACTGAAGGTCGAGCCGCGCTCCGGGCGACTGGCTACGCTGATGCCACCGCCCATCATGTGCACCAGCTGCTGGCTGATCGCCAGGCCCAGGCCGGTACCGCCGTAGCGCTTGGTGGTGGCATTGCTGCCTTGCTCGAACTCGTGGAACAGCCGGCCCTGCATTTCCTCGGATATGCCGATACCGGTATCGCGAACCGAAAAATGCAGTCGGACCGTCTTGTCGGCGTCGTCCGCACGGCCTTCGATGGCGACGGCGAGCATGACTTCGCCTTTTTCGGTGAATTTGATCGCATTGCCCGCCAGATTCAGAATCACCTGGCGCAGGCGGCCGGCGTCGCCTTTAAGCCATGCCGGCACCGCGTCGGCGACATCATGCAGCAGTTCGATGCGCTTCTGATGGGCGCGCGGCGCCAGCAACTGCGCCACCTCCTCGATCAGGGGTGCCAGTTCGAACTCTTCCTCGACCAATTCCAGCTTGCCGGCTTCGATTTTGGAAAAATCGAGAATGTCGTTGATGATCGAGAGCAGAGCCTGACCCGAGCGATAGACGGTTTCGGCGAAGCGTCGCTGCCGGTCATCCATGCTGGTGCCCAGCAGCAGTTCGGTCATGCCCAGCACGCCGTTCATCGGTGTGCGGATTTCGTGGCTCATGTTGGCCAGGAATTGCGATTTCGCCAAGCTGGCGGCCTCGGCCTCATCCTTGGCCTGGGTCAGCGCCTCCTGTTGGATGCGATGCTGAGTCACGTCCTTGCATATGCCGTGCACACGAATCTGACCATTGTGCAGGCGAACCGCCTGGGTTTGCAGCGAAAGCCAGCGCTGTCCGCGGCTGGCGTGGGCGATGCGAAACTCGATGTAAACCGGTTCCAGCGCCTGTTCCATGCGTTGCCGCACCTCGAACAGCTCCAGATCGTCGGCATGGATCATCGACATGATCGAGCCGGGATTGGCGATTACCTGCTCTGGCGTGAGGCCCCAGATATGCTCGGTGGCCGGATTGACGTAATACACGCGCGAGTTTTCCGGATTGGTGATGAACACCTGATCGGCCATGCTGTCGGCGAACAGGCGGAAGCCCTGCTCGGACTCGTCATCCGTGCGCCGCATGCTTGGCGGCGTATCGGCAGCTACTGCGCTTTCGTTAAGCGGGGTATCCGGAGCGGACGCCGCCGGCGCAGGTATTGGCATCCGGCAGGCCTGCGCATCGGTTACAAGGGCGAGGTCGCGGCGCCTCAAAAACAGTGTGCGTGCCGTTCCAATCCATGCCCACGCTGCGCCGGCGCGCGACCGGCTACACATGAAGCCCAAGGCGACCAGCACCATCAGGGCCAGGGCCGCGAACAGCGCGGCATGGTCAGCCACTGCGCTAGCGGGCTGCGCGCTTGGCAGGTTTGCCAGTTCGGTGATCAGCACCACCTTCTCGCCGGCAATGACCAGGGGGTTGTAGGCGGTGATTGTGGCGTGGCCGCTGTCATGGGCGAAACCCGGAGTTTGCGACATCAGGGCATGCGCCACCCGTTCGCGCGGGATGCGCTGCCGTGC
>JAYVWK010000358.1:0-2575 GCA_043786185.1 Burkholderiales bacterium | reverse complement strand
GCGTAGGTGATTTTCTGCTTGCCCTGGGCGCGCACCGAACGGGTGGACGCCAGTAGCGCCGGGGCAGCGGTGAGTTGCAGGAATTGACGACGTTTCATGCCGGGTTCTCCTCTAGAGTGTCGGTTGCGGGTTCAAGCGAGCGGAAAAGTTGTTGCAGATGGTCGCGCGCGGCACGCAAGCCGGTGTCGGTCTTGAAATCGCGTGGGCGCGCCGCATCCACGGTGATGGTGTCGAGCACGCGCGTGGGTTTGTTGGACATCAGCACGATGCGGTCGGCCAGGGTCAGGGCCTCGTCGATGTCATGGGTGACGAAGACGATGGTTTTGCCGGTGGCCTGCCAGACGCGCTCGATCTCGGTGCGCAAGCGGCGCCGGGTGTTGGGGTCGAGCGCGGAAAACGGTTCGTCCATCAGGATGATCTCCGGGTCGACCGCCAGGGCGCGCGCGATCGCCACCCGCTGGCGCTCGCCACCGGACAGCATCAGCGGGTATTTGGCCGCGGCGTCGGCCAGGCCGACCAACGCCAGCAAGCCGGCGGCGCGCGCGGCGCGCCTCTTCGCCTCGGCGCGGCCGAAACGCAGCTCCACGCCTAACAGCACGTTGGCCAGCGCGCTGCGCCAGGGTGCCAGGCGCGGCGACTGGAACACGAAGGCGATGTCGCCGCGACTATCTGCGGGTGGTTTGCCGTTCACCAGCACGCGACCGCGGCCGGCCGCCAGCAGGTCGCCGATGATGCGCAACGCAGTCGACTTGCCGCAGCCCGAGGGGCCCAGCAGGCAGACGAACTCGCCGCGCGCCACGCTGAAGTCCAGACTCTCATAGATGGCTTCGCCACCAAACGACAGGCCGACCGCTTCGAAGCTGATCGCGCTTGTCATGCGGCCAGATGCCGATGCTTGAGCGCGAAGGCCAGCACTTCGCGATTGAACACATCGGGCGCCTCGATGTTGCACAGGTGCCCGGCGGCGGCGATCTCCACGAATTGTGCACCGGCGATCGCCGCCTGCATGGCGCGTCCCAGCGCAGGCGGTGTCAGCGTATCGTCGGCGCCGTAGACCAGCAGCACCGGCACATCGATCGAGCCCAGCGGTTTCAGGCGGCGCGCCGAGTCGCCGTAACTGGCGTCGATCGCCTTCAGGTAGCTTTCCTTGTGCAAGGCGCTCATGCTGTCGATCAGGCGCTGCATGTGGGCAGGCGTTGCCTGCGGTCCCATCAGGGTACGCGCCACCACCGGGGCGATGTCGCGGGGCTCGCCGCCGGCCAACAGTGGCGCCTTGCGCAGGCGCACGAACTCGGCGCGCTGCGCCGGGCTCAGGTCGGTGGTGAAGTCGGCCGCGGTGTCGCACAACACCATGGCGGCCACCCGTTCGGGATGGCGATCGAAGAAGGCCTGGGCGATGCGCCCACCCATCGACAGCCCGCACAGGATCGTCTTGCGGGCGCCCAGATGATCGAGGGTGCGCAACAGGTCGGCGCTGAGATCGGCGCCGAAATCGAGCGGGCCGGCGTAATCGTCGCTGGCCCCGTAGCCGCGCGCATCCCATGCCACGGCGCGGAAATGGGCGCCGAATGCGGGCAGTTGATCCTGCCAGTTGGAGCGATTGCCGCCGATGCCGTGCATGAAAACCAGCAGCGGCCCGTCGCCACAGCTATCGGCCGCCAGGCGCGGCTGGCCGGGAATGAAGATCAGTTGCGCAGGTGTCATGGGGGTGTCGGGGTCGGGTGGAGTCGCGGGGTGGTGCGGCATGCGAAGCGAATGCCGACGGCGATGATGCCGCATTTTGCGCCAGCGTCAGCGGCAATGGTATCAGCGTGCCGCACCGCGCCGCTCTCGGTCAGGATGCGAACGGCAGGCCGACGAAGCTCTCGGCATAGGTGCGAATGCCGGTGGGCGTGCCGGTCATGTATTCGAGGCGCTCGCGCTGCACCCGCCAGGTGAACGCATTGCTGTCGGGAAAGCGGTGCAAGAGGGTGCACATGTCGGCGGCGAAGCGCTGCACTTGCCAGGTGCGCTTGAGCGCCGTCTTCGAGTACCGCTCCAGCAAATCGCGCTTGCCGGTCTGGTAGAAGGCGGCGAACGCCGGCGCCAGCACGCTGATGTCGGCCATGGCGGAGTTGAGGCCCTTGGCGCCGGTTGGCGGCACGATGTGCGCGGCGTCGCCGGCCATGAACAATTGCCCGTATTGCATCGGCTCGATGACGAAGCTTTTCATCGCCGTCACGCTTTTCTGGATGATGCGACCCTCCTTGACGGCGGGGCGCTCCGGCACATCCAGGCGCAGGCGCAATTCGCTCCACACGCGGTCATCCGACCAGTTTTCCGCGCGGTCGTCGGCCGGGCACTGCAGGTACATGCGGCTGATCTCGGGGGCGCGAAAGCTCATCATCGCGAAACCGCGTTCGTGGCAGCTATAGGCCACCTCCAGCGAAGGCGGCGCCACCTCGGCCAGGATGCCGAGCCAGCCGAACGGATAGTTTTCTTCATACACCTTCAGCACCGAGGCGGGAATCGCCTGGCGGCACACGCCGTGATAGCCGTCGCAGCCGGCGATGAAATCGCAAGTCAATTCGGCAGG
>JAYVWK010000357.1:0-6199 GCA_043786185.1 Burkholderiales bacterium | reverse complement strand
CACGATCTGGTCAAGGAATACCGCATGGGCGACAACGTCGTGCGCGCGCTTGACGGCGTCACGCTGACCATCGACGCGGGCGAATTCGTGGCCGTGATGGGCCCGTCCGGTTCCGGCAAGTCCACTTTCATGAACCTGATCGGCTGCCTCGATGGCCCGAGCGAGGGCGACTACCTGCTGGCCGGCGAAAATGTGGCCAAGCTTTCCGGTGATGCCCTGTCGCGCATTCGCAATCAGCGCATCGGTTTCGTGTTCCAGCAGTTCAACCTGCTGCCGCGCACCACTGCCCAGGACAATGTCGAACTGCCGCTCTTGTACACAGCGCTACCCAGGGCGGAGCGCGCGGCGAAGGCGACCCGGCGCCTGGCGCAAGTAGGCTTGGCCAATCGTGCCGACCATCAGCCCAACCAGCTTTCCGGCGGCCAGCAGCAAAGGGTGGCGATCGCGCGCGCGCTGGTCAACGATCCGCTCTTGATCCTGGCGGACGAGCCGACCGGTGCGCTGGACTCGAAAACCAGTGTGGAAGTGATGGCGCTATTGCAGGAGCTCAATCGCGAGGGCATCACCGTGGTGCTGGTGACGCACGAGGCCGACGTGGCGGCGTTCGCCAGGCGGGTGATCCATTTTCGCGACGGGCGGGTAGTCGAAGATCGCGTCAACGCCGCGGTCGATGCACGTGAAAGGATGGCGGCATGAATCTCTGGTCGACCCTGCGTATCGCGCTCAACGCGCTGCGCGTCAACAAGCTGCGCTCGACACTTACCATGCTGGGCATCATCATCGGCGTCGGCGCGGTCATCACCATGCTGGCGGTGGGCAACGGCGCGCAGGCGCGGGTGGAAGAGCAGATAAAGTCGCTGGGCAGCAACATCATGATCATCTTCCCTGGTTCGACCACGGCATCTGGCGCGCGCGGCGGCGCCGGCAGCACGCAATCGCTTACCGAGGACGATGCGGCGGCGATTCCGCGCGAAGTGCCGGAGGTTCAGGTGGCCGCACCCTCGATGCGCGGTTCCGGCCAGGTGATTTTCGGCAACAGCAACTGGTTCACCACTTTCTACGGTATCAACAACGACTACTTCGAGGCGCGCGAATGGCCGCTTACAACCGGGCGCGACTTCGAGGGCCCGGAACTGAGCGGCGCCGGCAAGGTGGCGATCATCGGCCAGAGCGTACTGTCCAAGCTGTTCGGCGAAAACGCATTGCCCGAGGAAGCCATTGGCCAGACCATCCGCGTCAAGCAGGTGCCGTTCACGGTGATCGGCGTGTTGGCCAAGAAGGGCCAGAGCATGCTCGGCAGCGACCAGGACGATGTGGTCTTCGTACCGCTGTCGACCGCGCGCAATCGCCTGTTCGGCAACCAGGCCGGCAAGCAACGGCGTATCGGCAGCATGTCGGTGAAGACCCGCGACGGTGCTTCGATGGCCGAGGCCGAGGAGAAAATCCGCTCCCTGATGCGCCAGCGGCACCGGCTGCAACAAAACCAGGATGACACCTTCACGATTCGCAACCTGACCGAGATTCTGCAGGCCCAGGAGGCTTCGTCGAAGATTCTCGCTCTGCTGCTGGCCGCGGTGGCCGGCGTTTCGCTCCTGGTAGGTGGCATTGGCATCATGAACATCATGCTGGTGTCGGTGACCGAGCGCACCCGCGAGATCGGTTTGCGCATGGCCGTGGGGGCGCGGTCGCGCGACATCCTCACCCAGTTCTTAGTCGAAGCGGTGACCCTGGCGCTGATCGGCGGCCTGTTGGGCGTGGCGCTGGGCTTCGGTGGCTCGCTGGCAATTGGCAACTTCGCCGGCTGGCGCGTCGAGATCGATCCCAATGCGGTGCTCCTTGCGGTCGGCTTCGCCGCTGCGATCGGGGTATTTTTTGGGTTCTATCCGGCGCGCAAGGCGTCGAAGCTGCTGCCGATCGAGGCGCTGCGGTATGAGTGAACTTGCGTGACGCCTGAGCACTCGCCGGGTTCAGCGGCGATACCAGGGCGAGCGTTGCCCGACCAATAGCGCCAGGCGATCGAGTTCGACATCTTCGTGGTTTTCGAACGGAGCAGCCTCGATCGTCTTGCCGGCAACCGGGTTGGCCAAAACACGCCGGGCGGCGTGCCGGGTCGAGGTGATCAATTCGCTGTCGCCCGCAAGGGATGCCAGATTGATGCTGCCGAAACAGGTACAGAAGTAAGTGGAGTCCGGGCGGGTCTCCACATAGAAGCCGGTGCCGCGAATGCCGGCGGTGACAGTGCGCGAAACGACGCTGCGTGGCCGCTTACTGCGGCCGAACACGCTGGCCATCGCACCGGTCAACAGGCGCGCCCCGTCGATGATGAAAAGCGATGGGCCGCGGGTGAGCGTCAAGTCGGTGTCGGGACGTAGCAAAAAGGCATCGCGCCCCACAGTAAACCCACAGGTACTGGCAGGGCCGGTTTGCACCCGGTCGCCGGTCTGGATCACGCCGTCCGGCGTCAGTCTGCGTCCATTGACCTGGACGTCGCCGTTGAGTTCGATCAGATTGCCGACACCCTGCGCCGCTGCGCGCGATGGGTTCAACCAGGCGCCAGCGCTGGCCAACGAGGCGGTGCTGAGCATGAATTGGCGGCGAGAAGTCATGATGCATGTCCTGGGTGAGGGAATCGGATCACGGCACGAGGGGCTTGGATTTCGACCGAGGTGGCCAAAGCTCGGGCCAAGACGATTTTACGCTGGCGTCGTAGAGGCCTGCTTCGCGATGCTCGCTGCCATGACCACGCCTGCGAACTTGTACTGGCACGGACCGGGCTTGGATTCAGGTCCGACAGTTAAAATCGCTTGATGGACATTTCACTTCTCATCAAGGCGGCGATTCTTGGCGTCGTCGAAGGCCTGACCGAGTTTTTACCGATCTCTTCCACCGGCCACCTGATCCTGGCCGGGCAGTTGCTTGGCTTCGTGGGCGACAAGGCCAAGCTGTTCGAGATCGTGATCCAGAGCGGCGCCATCCTCGCAGTCTGCATCGAATACCGCCAGCGTCTTTGGGCTGCCGTCACCGAGTTCGGCACGAACGAACGTGCACGCCGCTTCTGGTTCAACCTGGCGATCGCCTTCATGCCGCTGGCAGTACTGGGCCTGGCGTTCAACAAGATCATCAAGGCGCACCTGTTCAATGCGACCACTGTCGCCATCACCTTCATTCTCGGTGGACTGGTGATTCTGTGGGTCGAGCGCAGCGGCCGCGCCGCGCGTGTGGTGCGGGTGGCCGAGGTCGACGACATGCATGCGCTGGATGCATTGAAGCTGGGCATTGCGCAGACCTTCGCATTGCTGCCCGGCACCAGCCGTTCCGGCGCCACCATCATCGGCGGCATGCTGTTCGGCCTGTCGCGCAAGGCGGCGACCGAGTTTTCCTTCTTTCTGGCCGTACCGACCTTGCTGGCGGCATCCGCCTATTCACTCTACAAGGAGCGCCACCTGCTGTCGGCGAACGACCTTGGCATGTGGGTGGTCGGCTTTGTTTCCGCGTTCATCAGCGCATTCGTCTGCGTACGCTGGTTGATCCGCTTCGTTTCGACCCACGACTTCAAGCCCTTTGCGTGGTACCGCATCGTGTTCGGTGCGCTGGTGCTGCTTACCTCGCACTTCGGTTGGGTCAACTGGTCATCCTGAAACGAATTGCCGCGCCGATCACTTCTTGGCGTCGATGGGAGGTGTCGTCGCAGCTTTCGCCTGCTCCCGCTGCGCCACCACCATCGTCAGCCGTTCCAGTTCCAGCGTGCGGTCGACGGTGAATTTGAGGGTGCATTCGGCGTTGGTGACCGCCAGCGGCGGGCTTCCCGCCGGGTCGCCGTAGAACGCGCAATTGGCATCACGATAGCGGCGCCAGCTACTGTTGGCGGCATCGAGTTTCTTTTTTTCCTCGGGCGCCAGCGCTGCGGCGAGTTTGGATACGTGCTGGGAAAAGCGTGCTTCCTGGCGCTTGACCTCGCCTGTCAGGCAATTGCGGATCAAGCCCAGATCTTCGGCGTTCTTCGCCTGCATCGCCGCCTGGGCCTTCTGGATGCAATCGCGGAAATCACGTGTCAGGGGATCGACCTGCGGCGCCGCACCTGGGGCCTGAGTCGCCGTGGGGACCTCTAGCGACGGGCTCGCTGGCGCCCCGGGAGGTGGCGGGGCCGGTGCCCTTAGCTGCGCTGCGGCCGGCGTCGCCGCGAGGACGAGTGCTGCGATTGAAAAGCGGAGGGCAATGTGCATGTTGGTGCCTTGTGGTTACGCCCGCGCAAAGGTCGGGAATGGGGCTTGGGGAAACTCGGAACAGGTCCGCTGCGCGGGTGATGGTGGGTGCGACCGGTGTTTCACTGAACCCGGCGGGGCAGGCATTATGGTTGACCGACAGACGGTTCAAGATCCGTCGGCGCAAGGCGGCGGAATAGTACATCGCGCACAGCGTGGCCCAGTTTCAGGCCGCGCGCCTCGAATTTGGTCAATGGCCGGTAGGCCGGTTTGGCAGCAAAGCCGTCGGCAGTATTGGTCAGTTGCGGGTCTGCGGAAAGCACTTCCAGCATGTGCTGCGCGTACTCTTCCCAGTCGGTGGCGCAGTGAAGGTACCCGCCGGGCACCAGCCGGCTGGCCAGCAGCGCGACGAAAGCGCTCTGCATCAGGCGTCGCTTGTGATGGCGTGCTTTGGGCCAAGGATCGGGGAAAAACACGTGAATGCCCGCCAGGCTGTCCGGCGCGATCATGCTTTGAACCACTTCGACGGCGTCATGGCGGATCACACGTACGTTTGAAAGTTGCCGCTCCTCGACCAGCTTCAACAGGGCGCCGACGCCGGGTGCGTGCACTTCGAGCCCGAGAAAGTTGGCCTCGGGCATGGCTGCTGCGATGCGCGCAGTGGTTTCGCCCATGCCGAAACCGATTTCGAGGACCAGGGGCGCCGGGCGACCGAATGCCCGCGCGAAATCGAAGGGCAGAGAGCGGTATTCAATACCCAGGCGCGGCATCAGCGCGTCGTAAGCGCGCACTTGCGCCGGCGACATGCGCCCCTGGCGCAACACGAAACTGCGGATCGAACGTGTCGTCAGGCGCGGCGTGTCATCCGGGGCCGTCGCGGGGAGAGCGTTCATCAGGGGCCGCCCGGCCCGGCCGGGGCGGCGCACATCGGCAACACCGATTTCAATTGCGCGCCGCGGCGATCATGCCGCCGGTCGGTGACGACGGGCTTGCCGAATACAGCTTGCGCGGCATGCGGCCCGCAAGAAACGCTTCGCGCCCGGCCTGCACCGCCTTGTTCATGGCCGACGCCATCAGCAGCGGATTGTTCGCCGCGGCGATCGCGGTATTCATGAGTACGCCATCGCAACCCAGTTCCATCGCGATGGCAGCGTCCGAGGCGGTGCCCACGCCAGCATCGACGATCACCGGCACCCGCGCCTTTTCGATGATCAAAGAGAGGTTCCACGGATTGAGGATGCCCATGCCGGAGCCGATCAGCGAGGCCAGCGGCATCACCGCGACGCAGCCGATGTCCTCCAGTTGCCGCGCCATCAGCGGGTCATCGCTGCAGTACACCATCACCGCAAAACCGTCGGCCACCAGGGTTTTCGCCGCGGCCATGGTCTCGATCATGTTTGGGTACAAGGTGTGCGGGTCGCCCAGTACTTCGAGCTTGACCAGCGTATGGCCGTCGAGCAGTTCGCGCGCCAGGCGCAGAGTGCGCACGGCGTCGTCGGCGCTGTAGCAGCCGGCGGTATTGGGCAAGAGCGTGTACTTCGATGGTGCAATGAAGTCGAGCAGGGAAGGCGCATTGGGGTCCTGGCCGATGTTGGTGCGGCGGATCGCCACCGTCACGATCTGTGCCCCAGAGGCCTCAATGGCATCGCGGGTTTGCTCGAAGTCGCGATATTTGCCTGTGCCTACCAAAAGGCGCGACCGATACACCGTGCCTGCGATTTCCAACGGCTTGTCCTTGAACGTCATTTCCATTGCATCCCTTCGCTTGTCAGCCGCCGCCGACGGCCACCACGATTTCAAGTGCATCGCCGGAGGCGAGCAATGCTTCGGCATGGCGCCCCTTCGGGACGATCTCGCCGTTTCGTTCAACCGCGACGCGTTTGCCCGCCAGATTCATTTTGGCGAGTAGAGCTGAAACCGTGCTGCCAGCATCAAGTGCGCGCGGCTCGCCGTTTACCGTTATCTGGATCACTGTGATGAGGCTATGTGTGGGTCGA